>CAINBI010000108.1 GCA_903846555.1 uncultured Pseudomonadota bacterium | reverse complement strand
CTGTTCAGAGGTGCTCACTAGTTTTAGTTTATTCCAAAGTCTCATTAGCTCCGTGAGGTATGACTTGCTTAGTATTTAGGTAAGTTAAATATCAAGCTTGAATTGAGTCTAATTAAGCGTTATTCAAATATCATGTAACTGTTTGTAATGTGTTTTTTTTAGGCATCAATGTTTGCCATGTTCTATGTTTTACACCTATTATTAACCTCCCTCAATAAGGTTTTATTACAAACTTAAATTAGCGCAAATTTTTTCTAATTTATGCCATACTCACGCCATGAATAAAGTGATTCCTAATGAGACAGCCACTGACATGCTAGCGGTTGTTAACACAAGTTTGATCTTAGCCAATAGCCATTATGAAAACTTCCCCGTTGCATCCGTCTTTTTACCGCAAAATCTGCGTGAGCCAATCGGTTTAATTTACAGCTTCGCAAGGCAGGCTGATGACTTTGCGGACGAGGGTAACTTAAGCAATGAGCAGCGGCTGAGCTTATTGAATAATTTTCGTGACGAGCTTGATTTGCTGCATGCATACATTAAACCGCCAACCATTTTTTTTGCAACGCTTGGCAATATGATTAGGGCTAGAAAGCTACCTTATGAGCCATTTTACGATTTGCTTGATGCGTTCAGTCAGGATGTGGTTAAAACACGTTATGTTAATTACGATGAGGTGTTAGATTATTGCACTCGCTCTGCCAACCCCATTGGTAGGCTGTTGTTGCACTTGTACGATGAATCTAGCATTAAGAATATTCAACTGTCTGATCATATTTGCAGCGCCTTACAAATCATCAATTTTTTACAAGATATTGCCATTGATTTCAAAAAGAATAATGGCAAGCAGCGCATTTATTTGAGTCAAGATGAAATGGCTGCGTTTGGTATTACAGAATCACAGATTCAAAATTTTGTAGACGGCGTAAAGGCTGTGGATGAGAATTGGCAGCAATTTATGCTGTTTAACTTACATCGTGTGAATGCTCTATTATATTCTGGCAAGTCACTTGGGCGCATTTTACCTGGACGTATCGGTTTTGAAATGCGCATGATTATTGCTGGCGGTGAACGCATCATCCATAAGATAAGTCAGGTTAATGGTGATATATTTAAGCGCAGGCCAACACTGAATTATTGGGATTGGCTTGTGATATTTTTTAAGGCATTATTTAAGAGATAAATGTAATCATGACACCACAGCAATACTGCCAAGAAAAAACCGCAAAAAGCGGGTCTAGTTTTTATTACAGCTTTATGTTTTTATCCAAGCCAAAACGAGAAGCAATCACTGCACTTTATGCCTTTTGCCGAGAAGTGGACGATGTTGCCGATGAATGCACTGAGCACCATATTGCGCAAACTAAGCTTACTTGGTGGCGTAGCGAAATTGAAAAACTATACCAAAATAACCCGCAACATCCAGTCACCAAGGCGCTGTTAGGCCCAATTAAAACCTATCACCTAGATGCTGAACATTTCATTGAAATTATTGACGGCATGGAGATGGATTTAAGTTTTAATCGTTATCAAGACTTCAAGCAGCTGCAGTTATATTGTTACCGTGTAGCCAGTGTAGTGGGCTTACTTTCAGCGCAGATTTTTGGCTTTAGCAATCGCAAAACACTTAAGTATGCACATGATTTAGGCATGGCTTTTCAGCTAACTAATATCATCCGAGATGTGGGGGAGGATGCCCGGCGTAATCGTATTTATCTGCCATTAGAAGATCTCGCTTTATTCAATGTGACTGAAGATGATATTTTGCAAAGCCGTGAATCTGATGCGGTCAAGTCGCTACTTGATTATCAAATTGAACGGGCTGAGAGTTATTACGACCGCGCCTTACAAGAACTGCCAGATGAAGATCGTAAAAGCCAGCGTGTAGGTTTGATGATGGCAGCAATTTATCGCACTTTGCTACGCGAGATTAAAGCCGATGGTGCGCAAAAGGTGCTGAATGCACGTACCTCATTGGGCGCATTGCGTAAATTATACTTGGCATTACAAGTGTGGGCTAAGAACTTTTAACCGCAAAGCGAAAATCTCGGGGGCTTGCCCCCGAGTTGGATAGCTTACAATGGCTGGGTTTGCCATTGTGAGGTATCCAACTGATGGACGTACGGAGAAATACACACCATATATTTAGAATTATGTACCACTTT
>CAINBI010000107.1 GCA_903846555.1 uncultured Pseudomonadota bacterium | reverse complement strand
TCTCGCCGAGTACCAGTATCGCTTTAATCGGAGGAGTAATTTGAAGATCATTCTGCCGCGTCTTTTGCGCGCCGCCGCTGTTACATCTAAGCGGACCGAAGCATGGTTGCGCTTGCCTGAATATCAGTGCTAATCAAGAACCGATTTGTGTTAACCATGGCGCATATACGTCCGCAGCTAAAGTTGGTGTTGTAGTAAACGCTAATGAGATCGAAAAGGCAATCTGTGTTAATTTAAGATTGCTTATACGGTGAGATGTATTCATGATAATTCCTTTATTGAGAATGAATTAAATAGAATCAGGCAGCTTTCATGCCTACATACCCGTCACCTTAAAAAAGTAAGGGGCTTTACGTAACAGACTCAGAGCCGCTTTACCCAAACTTTTTTACAATCCATCGTAGATTTTTCTATTTTACTATTTTTCTAATTTGATGGAATTGGATTTTGTCTATTTTTCACTACAGAACTTGTCCTACAATAAAGACTTATGATTAATAGCAGATCAACTTAAGTTGAATTTTTAAATCAATTATTTTTAGTCAAATCAATCAAGAATACGGCTGTGCTTTTACAAAAACATCTTTCCACAAAGCGCCTACCGCATCGATATGTACCGCGACTAATGCGGTTTTTACTCTTAAATGCGCAGCACCTTGCAGTTTAAGCATGTGCTGCATGTGGCGATAATCTCGATAAGCCAGTACAACGCTTTCTGCCAAATCATGATCAATAATTTTGAGTGATGCGAGCAGTTTTAGCAGAGCGATATTGCCGATATTATCCGTGAGTTGCGGGGACTGCTTTGCGTAAGCCAAAACTAGAAATTGCACTAAAAACTCGACGTCAATGATGCCGCCTACGCTGTGTTTAATATCAAACACATCCTCTGCAATATGTAGTGTTGCGCGCATTTTCTCACGCATACTTTGCACTTCTAGCTTCAATTTTTCAGCATCTCGCGACTGTGTCATGACCTCAATACGAATCTTATCAAACGCTACGCCTATGCTGACATCACCCGTCACAAAGCGGGCTCGGGTAATGGCTTGATGTTCCCACACCCAAGCTTTATTGAGCTGATAATCTCTGAATGCTGCCACACTGCTCACCAGCAAACCGCTATTGCCATCAGGTCGTAATTGCAAATCAGTTTCGTAGAGCAAGCCAGCAGAAGTTAAGCTGTTAAACCAGTTATTGATGCGCTGTGCAAAGCGCGCATAAACTTCACCAGCCCCTGGCGCTTCGTCATCATATAGAAAAATAATATCTAAATCTGAGGCGTAGCCCAGCTCTTTGCCGCCCAGCTTTCCATAACCGATGACAGCAAACTTAGGTATATCAAGATGCCTACCGCGCACATTTGGCCAAATAAATGTCAAACTCACGCTTAAAATCAAATCGGCCAGCGCGCTTAAATAGTCTGAAAGCCTTTCTGGGGACAATTCGCCATTAATATCTTGGGCGGCAAACCTAAAGACATTGGCATGCTTAAAGTGGCGCATCAAGTTCATTTGTTGCTCAATGTCGCCATCGGCGGCAGTTAAACGCCCGACCAACTCTTCACGCATCTCCGAAAAATTAGGTTCTGCGTATAAAGTCCGTGTATCTAAAAGCTCATCTAACAATATAGGGTGTTGCACTAAATAATTACTCAGCCACGGGCTACTACTACACAATTTAACCAGCAAGTGCATGGCGTGGACATGCTCTGACAGCAAGGCTAAGTAACTGGCGCGCCGACAAACACTTTCAAGTAAATCCGTTACGCGCATTAAGCTGGTGTCAGCATTGGGCATACCTGCCGCTTGCGAAATAGCCAGTGGCATTAAGGCATCAAACCGCAATCGGCTGACTTCTGGTAACTGCAAATAGCGGCTACTTTGATGCAAGGCGTTTAATCGGCGTAGCGTTTCAGGCGCTTCGTCGAAGCCCAATTTTTGCAAAGCGAGTACAGCTTCTTGCTCGGCCAATACGCCATTCCAGATAGATTTTTCGAGATCTAAAGCTTCTTTGCTGCTATTAGCATCGCTAAAGGTTGCATCAAAATGTTGCTGAACTTGCTGGCGATAGTGATTTAATCGGGTTAAAAATTTATCCCAATCGTCAAAGTTCATGGCTTTGGCAATACGTGCCTTAGCTTCATCTAACTTAGGTAGCTCCTGCGTTTGTGCGTCTTCCACGTACATCAGCCTATGCTCTATGTTTCTTAAAAACACATAGGCTGCTGACAGCTCACTGACGGTTTTTTCAGAGAGTAAGCCTTTGTTTTTTAGTAAGCCCAATACCGCTAATGTTGGTTTGATTTGCAGGCTCACATCTTGGCCGCCACGTATCAGCTGAAAAACTTGGGCAATAAACTCAATCTCACGAATACCGCCACGACCAAGCTTAATATTATCGTGCATGCCTTTGCTATTCACATCTCGTTGAATTTGAATCTTTAAATCACGCATGCTGGCAAAGGCGCCAAAATCTAAATATTTACGAAACACGAACGGTTTTAACAGACGTGAAACTTGATTGCCGCCTGTGACTTCACGGCCTTTAATCCAGGCGTAGCGCTCCCACTCACGGCCATTATTTTGATAATAGTCTTCAAGCGCATCTAAATTTGAAACCAACGCACCCTCGCTACCAAAAGGCCGCAAACGCATATCGACTCTAAACACAAAGCCGTCTTCGGTAATTTCGTCTATGGCGGCGATGAGCTTTTTAGCTAATCGGGTAAAAAACTCTCGGTTACTAATCGACTGTACATTTTGCGGCGGCAATCCTACTGTCTCACCCTC
>CAINBI010000106.1 GCA_903846555.1 uncultured Pseudomonadota bacterium | reverse complement strand
TTAGTGCTAATCAAGAAAAGTTATAAGCAGCACGGACACTTTAATCATGCCCAACTGAGATTGGATACTCGCGAGAAATGCCAAGATTGTCATAAATCACCCAATGACTCACTACACCAACAGATCACTGGCAACTGCTCTAAGTGCCATAGCCAAGAAAAATGGTTACCAGCAACATTCGACCACAACAAGTATTTTATATTAGATAGTGACCACAGCACACGCTGCGCGACCTGTCATGTGCGCAATGATTACAAACACTATACCTGCTACGGCTGTCATGAACACTCACAATCCAATATTCGTGGAAAACATATTGAAGAGGGTATTCGTAACTTCGATAATTGTATCAAATGCCACCGCAGCGCCAATGAAGATGATATTCAGGGTAATGTGAGAGGTCGTAAGGATGGTGGGGATGATTAGTAATTTCATGAAAAAAGTCATCCTACTATCCATCAGATTGAGTTACGTGTCATTACGCTCTCAGCACTTTTCAACTTAATGGATCCGACACCATTCCATCACCGAAATCTTGATTGACCCCATCCATCCCGATGTAAATCAAGGTTGGTCGGCTGCCACATCACTGCCAGTCAACTTAAATCAGCTACCGACAAGCATCGATATAGAGCAGAAGATAACTGGAGAGATAAGTTAAAATTTGTAGTGAATACTAAAGTGATACTTAATAAGCTTGAATTAAATGAATAAAACTAGATTGCTCACTGCAACTGACGAGTATTCCGCTATTTTTTGATAGCTAACTCCTCATGAATGCTATGGACACCATCGATACTACGCACCAATTTATTCACATAATCAATTTGGTTTTGATCGTCAGTCTTGTGAAAAGCGGTTAACAAAGAGGAATGAGCGCTCGCATCACATCACGGTCATTAGCCAATTAAGAATAAATGGCTGCAACATCCCCAAAGCCGCCCTTCGAGTGTTAAGGCTCTATTTCCAGAGCCGACCCGATGCGGACATTTAGAATTCTATCTTGTTGTAGATAGATGCCAATTACACAAAGTTACGCATTTATTGTCATATTGAAATACAATCTGTATGTACTTAAAAAAAATTAAAAAAAGGCTACCATGAAAATCCCCAGCATATTATTTTCGATAGTAATTTTAATGACATCTTTTGCCTCTATTGGGGCAAAGGAAGCTAATCCCGTAGCGCAGCTTAAATGGCAAACCGGACCAAATACTCAATCAATAGATGGCAGGGCAACGCTTAATGTTCCGGAAAAGTACTATTATTTAGATGAGGGTGAAACCAAAAAATACTCTGATCTTAGTCATAACCCAAGTTCTGGAAATGATTCTTTATTTACAAATGGTGTTTGGGAAGCATATTTAAATTTCGATGAAATTGGCTATGTTAAAGATAACGAAACTATTGATCCAGATGACTTGCTAAAACAATATCAAGAAGGAGTCAAAGCCAGTAATGATTTTCGTAGAGAAAAGGGGTGGGGTACCCTTGAGGTTGAGGGATGGTTTTTCAAGCCACAGTACGATAAAGAGAAAAAACTACTTGAATGGGCTTTTTTACTTAAGGATTCAGCTTCTCAAAAACCTATAGTCAATTACTACACAAAAATCCTTGGAAGAACTGGCGCGGTGTCAATTACGTTAGTTGCAACTCCTGAAAATATGAGTACAGCCATTGCTGACTTTAAAGATAAATTAAATGGTTTTGATTTCAATCAAGGAGAGAGATATACCGAGTTTAAGCAGGGTGATAAGGTTGCCGAATATGGTTTAGCTGCTTTAATTGTTGGTGGAGTAGCAGCCGTAGCAGCAAAGAAAGGATTCTTTGCAGTAATTTTGGCTTTCTTAGCTGGAGCTTGGAAACTTTTACTCATTCCATTCATTTTTGCTTTTGGATGGCTTAAGTCACTATTTAACAAAAAAGATAAATGAACTTATCTTTTGAAGCTTTGCTAATCCTTGGGGTACTTGGGTTCTACCTTTACGACTCGGCAATTCTAGTTTTTTCTAACGAATTGATTTTTGTTGAGTCATATGGACGTTGGTCTGTTTCTCTTCCGAGTGCACGATGGCGGGTGATGGGTAAGTTATTGTTTTTCCCCAATCCCTTAACAGCGGATAATCTAATTTTCCGTACAGCATGGTCGACAGCTGACAATTCTTCCAATCCAGAATTAGAGGATATGTCTAAATTATTAGCTCCTATGAGTTACCTACGTATATTAGTAATGGTACTGATGGTTTTGCTAGCAATTGTTTTGCCATTTGTGATGTTCAGATTGGGAATGGGAGTTGATTTTCTAAAGGTTCTTTTCTTAATTTATTTCACTATCATCAACATGCTTTGTTATACATACATCAAAAGGGCTAATTTAGGGCTAGATAAAAAAGCATTTGCAAGCTTAGCATTTGACGCTATAGCCTGCCCACCGTTTGCAATAAATTTTTTACGTAAAATTTCATTACGGCATGTGCTTTGCAAAAACCCCGTTGAGTTTGCTGCTAAAAAATTAGAGCCTGAAGACTTTAAGCGATTTGTAGAAGAGCTTAAGAAAAAATTGTCTGAAGAATTGGAGTGCGAGGATGAAGAAAGTAGTCCGCGTAGTATCGAGCTAACCAAATATCGTGAAAAATTAATGGGAATGCTGCCATGAGTGCTAATGAAATGCTTGTCGTAGTCGGTGGGCTTTTTTTTGGCTACTTGATAGTAACTGTATTGATGAATCCAAAAAATCAAGCTTCTGAAAAGTCTCAACAGCATGAAGGCTCAAACTCATCTCAGCAAAGCACTAATCAAAAGTTTTCTGCGAAAGATGAGCATGTTCCGTCAAGCTGGTTTTATATATTAGAGGTTTCCGAAACAGCTTCTATGTCGGAAATTAGTACTCAATATAAGCGCAAGATTCGCGAATATCACCCTGATAAAGTTGCGGCGTTAGGAAAGGAATTGAGAGAATTGGCTGAATCGAAGTCAAAAGAGATTAACTCTGCCTATGACTTTGCAAAGAAGCTTAAGAGCTAAATTAAATAGCACACGATGGTTGTATGGCTGTTCTGTGCTGAAAGGACTCATTGACGTTGCAAAACTGTATGAGTGCTTTGTCCCCCGTTGCTGTCATTTAGTGAATTTTGTAGGCGGCTGAGGCGTGTCAACATTGACGCTACAGCATTCGCAATAGGATGTGTTAATTTCTGCCCTGTCCACGAATTTAACTTTTGGTTTATTACAACCAATCCCAATTCATACGCATTTTTTGAGGCGCTTTTTTCATGGCGAAATCCCACAAAAAGGGTGGGATAAAACGCATGAATCTTGCCACCCAACCCATTTGCCAAGGAATCACCACAAAGCGGTATTGATGCTCAATGGCATCGACAAATTTACTGGCAGCGACATCGGCATCCATTAAGAAAGGCATTTTATATTGGTTAATAGCTGTCATCGGCGTGCGAATATAGCCTGGTGCGATGGTAGTCACGGCAATGTTATCCCGCGCCATTTCTACCCGTAGGCTTTCTAAGTAGCTAATGGCTGCGGCTTTGCTGGCGCTATATGCGCCCGCTCCGGGTAAGCCACGGATGCCTGCCACGCTAGCGATGCCGACTAGTTGAGCATTTTCACCCTGTTTAGCGGCAGTGCGCATGGCTGCAATAAATGGTTGAAAAGTATGCACCAAACCCAGCACATTAATATCCATCACGGCTTTAAAGGCGGCGATGTCTTCGGCATGTTCCGTTAGGGTGCCACAGCTAACGCCAGCGCAGGCAATCACCACGTTGGGCGCACCAAAATTTTGAATGAAATCTGCCGCCGCGCTGGCAAGCGCATGGCTATCACGCACGTCTAAGGGGTAAATGGCGCATTGAATATTGTAAGTATTTTGCAGCGTAGCCTGTAGTTTTTGTAAGTACTCACTACGTCTGGCGACAATGCCAATAATAGTGCTGTTGTTTCGGTGGCGCTTTGCATATTCCAGCACCAACGCCTCACCAATACCGCTAGAAGCACCAGTAATAAACACTTTCATATGCCCTGCCTTTTTGTGTGTATGGATAATAAATTTGCAGTCATTATAGGCATAAAAAATCCGCTTTTACTTTAGGTAAATGCGGATTTATTTTGTAGCAAAAATTACTAAATTAGTGATTAGTGATTAGTGATTAGTGATTAGCCAATGCGCTGACTTTTCAACACTATTTTACTGACTTTACTCTTACTTACTTTTTATCTGAACCGAGTTTAGCTTTATCGGCGCGGACATTGCCAATAATGTATTCTACGGTTTTTAGTGCTTGCTCATTGCCGCCAGCCATTGTGCTTGAAGTGATGAATTGACCATCAATAATAAAGCTTGGCACACCCGTTGCACCAGACGCGCGGAATGTTTGCGCGGCACGGTTTAATTTATTGTTCATAGAGAAAGATTTAAATGCTTCTTCAACTTTCTTCTTATCTAAACCACTTTTTTTAGCCATCCAATCAATCGCGGCGGCTTCGTCTGTTGGGTTAAGTGTTTTTTCTTTATGAATCGCATCAAACAATGCCATGTGCAATTTAGCTGACAATTTTAAATCATCCATCGCGTAAAACGCTTTTGCCATAGGCGCCCAAGCGGCTTGTGGCAAGCCAGGCAAACGTTTGAATACCACATCAGCGGGTAACTTTTTAACCCAAGCGTCCAGAATAGGATCCATGTGGTAACAGTGAATACAGCCGTACCAAAATATTTCAGTCACTTCAATTTTGTTGGGCGTTTCGCTAGGAATCACTTGTGCAGTTTTATCGAAATCCTTACCCATTTGCGGGTCTGCCAACACACTAAATGAGGCTAATAACATTAAAGCACTTAATAAACTTTTCACTGATAAACTTTTCACTGATAATCTCTTCATTTTTTTTAATTTCCTTTAAACTTTTCTTAAATTTTAGATGATTCTAATTTCAACCACTTATTGCAAAACGCATAATTTTCAATTCGGCTGACAATCACAAGTTAAATAATACCGCGCACTTAAACGTTGACCACAGCAATGGCTATTGGTTTTCGCTATTAACCTTAATTAAATCAGCTTTAAAACCATTGCTTAATAAATCACTTTTGGTTTTGTTGATTTGCTCTAAGTCTTTCAGTGGGCCAACACGCACACGGTGCATGACACCTTTGTCTGGAATAGTCGCCGTTTGCACTAAAGCTTCAAAGCCTTGCAAGGCTAACTTAGCCTTCATATTGTCGGCCTCTTCGCTGGTTTGAAAAGCGCCCACTTGCAAAAAATAACTCATTTGAACAGCAGGTTCTTGCGCGTTTATTTTCAGCTTACTCTCTTCTTCTTTAGTTACTTTACTTTCACCATTAGGCAAAATGTTATAAAAATCAAAGCGGGTTTGATCTTCGTCACTGGCTGACTTTGGATTTCCAGCAGGTGCTGGATTTTCTGCAAGAGGAAGTGCGCTAGCATCCGCATTCACTTCTTTAGCGCTGGCCTTAGCATTTTCTTTAATTTTTTCTGACACGGATTTTTCTGCATCAGTCTTGGTTTGGCTTGCAAATGGGCTGTCGCCACCTTTTACGTATATCACCACACTTAATGATGCCGCAACACCCAATAAAAACCCAATGAACAAGCCAGTTAAAAAAGGATTACCTTTTTTAGTGTTTTTTTGTCTTTCTGGCGCTGGTTTGTAATCTCTACTCATAATGAATTTTAATCCTTACATTCTATCTTTGGCTGTAACACCAAGTAAATCCAAGCCATTTTTGAGGACTTGCTGTGTGGCACTAATTAAGCTTAGGCGTGCTAGTTTAACGGCTTCATCATCGATTAGAAATTTATATTCGTTATAGTAACTATGTAAATCGCTGGCGAGTTCTTTAAGATAATTGGCAATCACATGCGGCGCAAGCTCAGTTGCAGCATTGACCACGGTTTCTGGATAGGTGCTCAAGCGTTGCATCAATGCAGTTTCATGCGGATTATTAAGCGGGCTTAAATCCACATCTTTCAAGCTGGCGACATCAGCGCCATCTTTATTTAACAGCGCCGCCTGATTTAACCACTGTGTAAGCACGCTGCAAATACGCGCGTGCGCGTACTGAATATAGAACACGGGGTTGTCATTGGTTTGCGCGCGCGCTAAATCAATATCAAATACCAATTGCGAATCTGAGCGACGTGCTGCCAAAAAATAACGCGTCGCATCGCAGCCTACTTCTTCAATTAAATCGCGCAAGGTCACATAACTGCCAGCGCGTTTAGAGAGCTTCACTTCTTCACCGCCACGCATCACCGTTACCATTTGGTGCAATACATAATCTGGCCAAGCGGCTGGAATGCCCACATCTAAAGCCTGCAAGCCTGCGCGAACGCGAGTAATTGTGCTGTGATGATCCGCGCCCTGCTCGTTAATCACGCGCACAAAACCACGATTCCATTTTTCGGCATGATAAGCAACGTCTGGCACAAAGTATGTGTAGCCGCCATCACTTTTACGCATCACGCGGTCTTTATCATCGCCAAAGTCAGTGGTTTTAAGCCAAAGCGCATTATCTAATTCGTAAGTGTGGCCGCTGTTAATTAAAGCTTGTACGGTTTGCTCTACTTTGCCAGTGGCATACAGTGCGCTTTCTAGCGAAAACACATCAAACTCAATTTGAAACGCCTTCAAGTCTAAATCTTGCTCATGGCGTAAATAGGCGACCGCAAAGCTACGAATCGACTCATGATCGTTAATTTCACCACTAGCGGTGACTTCAATATCGTCGGCCACTACGGTATGTTTGGTTAAAAAGGCGGCGGCAATGTCATTGATATATTCGCCACGATAACCATTTTCAGGAAAACTCTCGTGCTCAACCGAAATGCCTTTGCAGCGCGCCAATACAGACCTTGTCAGATTATCAATTTGCGCGCCAGCATCATTGTAATAAAACTCGCGTGTTACGTCCCAACCGTTGGCATCCAGCAAACGTGCTAGGCAATCGCCCACCGCCGCGCCGCGCCCGTGACCCACATGCAGCGGTCCTGTTGGGTTAGCTGAGACGAATTCCACTTGTACTTTTTGCGGCTTACCCTCGGCATCTTGGCCGTTTTGGTTACGACCATATTGCGCACCAGCGGTTAAAATGTCTTTAACTACCGCTTGCTGAGATTGTGCGTTTAAAAAGAAGTTGATAAAACCAGCGCCTGCAATTTCAGTTTTAGCGATGTATTCGCTGACTGGTAAGGCTTCAATAATCTGCGTGGCAATGGTGCGCGGGTTTTGTTTGAGCGGCTTAGCCAAAGCTAAGGCTAAGTTTGTGGCAAAATCACCATGCTCGGCAGACTTTGGTCGCTCAAGCAAAATGTTAAACTCAGTGGTATCTGGCGCGCCATTTTTTTGAATAATAGTTTTTGCGGCAATTGCCAGTAATTGGGTAAGATGTGCTTTCAAAACAAATGTGCGCTTAATTGAATAATTTAAGGCTGCTATTTTAACCTAACTGGCGACCTGATTTGTAATTGTTTGTTTGTTTGCTTTGTTTATAATCAAACCACTAAGCCTAAATAAACCCCTAAATATACACTAAAGTTAAATTGCCTAAACCCATCCTAAAAATCGCCTTAGACGTACCGCTAGATCGCTTATTTGACTACTTGAGCGGTGGTCAAACCGCTAAAATCGGCCAACGTGTATTAGTGCCGTTTGGCCGCCGTAGCCAAATTGGCATTGTGGTGGGCATGGCTGACACCAGCGAGTTTGCCATTGAAAAACTCAAGCCTGTCACGCAGGTCTTTAGCGATGAATTGCCGATTGATGCCGAAACCTTGAACTTGGTAAAGTTTAGCGCAGATTATTATCAATATCCGTTTGGACAAGCCCTATTGTCGGCCCTGCCAGCGCGATTACGACAAATTGCACCTGCGGTATCACGTAAGCAATATGCTTATCAACTGACAGATTTAGGACGGCAACTTGATATTGAGGCGATTCCTAAACGGCAATTAGTCACGCGCCGCGTTTTTGCCGCTTTGCAAGCCGCTGAAACGCTGACTAAAGTACTGACTGAAGCAACGCTAGATGAAATCTCCAGCAGCGCCCGTAAAGCGGCGAAACAATTGGTGGCTGAAGGGTTGGCGGCTAGTTTGCAAGTGCAAGCTAGCGTTAAAACTTTAGAAACTGCGCCAGCGATAGCACCCGAGCTCAACCAAGAACAAGCCTTTGCTGTTGCACAAATTACCCAAAACAATTCCCAAGACGTCACAGTATTTAAAGCTTGGTTGTTACACGGCATTACCGGCAGTGGAAAAACTGAGGTTTACATTCGCCTGATGCAGCATGTGTTGCAGAATAATGCGGCGCAAGTGCTGGTGCTGGTGCCTGAAATCAACTTAACGCCGCAGTTGGAAGCACGCTTTAGAAGCCGCCTACCTAGTTTCGCCTTAGTGAGCCTACACAGCAATTTAAGCGAGAGCGAGCGCTTACATCATTGGCAATTAGCGCAGTCTGGCGCGGCAAGAATCATCATTGGCACACGGCTTTCCATCTTTACGCCCCTGCCTAATTTAAAGCTGATTATTATTGATGAAGAGCACGACAGCTCCTATAAACAGCAAGACAGCATGCGCTACCATGCGCGCGATGTAGCGCTGGTGCGAGCAAAACGTTTAAATATTCCAGTGGTGTTAGGTTCTGCCACGCCTGCGCTGGAAAGCTGGCACAACGCCACCGCCATCGCGCCTAACACTAGCAACGCCAACATCGACCAAGCTAAAACCAGTCAAGCTCAAGCCAATAAATACAATTTACTCAGCCTGAATCAGCGTGCAGTAACGGCGGCGCAATTGCCGCATATTGATTGCATAGATACCACCAAAGTCAACTTGCAGCACGGGCTAACGCCGCAGTTAATCGCCGCACTAAAATTGCGCCTAGTGCGTAAAGAGCAAAGTTTATTGTTTATCAATCGGCGTGGCTATTCGCCAGTTTTACTATGCTCGGCTTGCCACTGGATAGCACCTTGCATGCGTTGCAGCAGTAAGCTGGTGGTGCATTTGGGGCAAAAAAAGCTACGCTGCCACCATTGTGGGCACGAGCAAAAAATGCCTAAGCAATGCCCAAGCTGTGGCAATGCAGATTTACACCCGACTGGTCACGGCACGCAAAGGCTAGAACAAACATTGGCAATATTGCTGCCAACAGCGCGCATTGCCAGAGTAGACCGCGATAGCACTAGCCGCAAAGATGCGTTGGTGGAAATTTTAGATAAAGTACACCATCAGGAAATTGATATATTAGTCGGCACGCAAATGCTCGCCAAAGGTCATGATTTTCCTAATTTAACGCTGGTGGGCGTGGTTGATACTGATAGTGCTCTGCACAGCCCAGATTTTCGCGCCAGTGAGCGCTTATTTGCACAGTTGATGCAAGTGGCGGGGCGGGCTGGTCGGGCAGATAAAGCCGGTCAGGTGATTATTCAAACGCAGTTTCCTGAGCATGAGTTGTTTAATGCTTTGCGTACGCAGGACTATGTGACTTACGCTAATTCCTTGCTACAAGAACGTGAGCAGGTGCAGTTTCCGCCTTATGTTTTTACCGCTTTATTACGCGCAGAAGCCAATGATTTTGCGCTGGTGCAGCAATTTTTGCAGCATGCTTTTGCGCTGGCGCGCAGCCTGACTGACAAAGTGATGGTATACGATCCCGTGCGTCCTCAAATGGAGCGCTTAAAAGGCATGGAACGCGGTCATGTGCTGATGCAGGCCAGCAACCGCAGCGCACTACAGCATTTGTTGAAAAACTTGGTGGGGGAATTACGGGGTAAAGCCATTGCGACTAAAGTGCGCTGGGCGGTGGATGTGAATCCGTTAGAGTTTTAATTTCTCAAAACACATGCCCTGTGAAGCCGTCCCTATTGGCTCTCAGAGCATATCCTCAAGCATTTTAATTGGCGAAAGGTGTTTTAGATTGTTAAAGGTAATTTTCTAACCCATCTTTTTTAATTTGGGGCGCACCCAACTTAAACTTCCAGCTTATAAAACCGCAACACATTGCGCCCAGCGCTCTTGGCTGCGTACATCGCAACATCTGCTTGCTTCTGTATTTTGGACACGGTGGCGCTATGGTTTATAAACAAGGCAATACCAATGCTTGCGGTACTTAAACACTCATGTCCAGCCAACTGAAAAGGCTGTTTGATTGCGGTAAGTATTTTGTTGCCTATGACTTCCGCAAGGTGGGTAGCCTCATGTAAGGTTTCGCTCAGATTTTCTAGCATCACCATAAACTCATCACCGCCCATGCGTGATACGGTATCGCCTTCACGCACGCAAATAGCTAATCTTTGGGCGACAGTCTGTAACATCAGGTCGCCCACATCGTGTCCTAAACTATCATTGAGCGGCTTAAAATTATCTAAATCTACAAACATCAGCGCACAATATTGTCTATTACGCGCGCTGGTAGTCATTGCGCGTTGAAGTCGGTCTAAGAACAAACGCCGATTAGGCAAGCGTGTTAGCGAGTCATAAAATGCCAGCATCTGCATTTCATCTTCAGCGCGTTTACGTGCGGTAATATCAGTGATGGTCGCTACATAGTTAGTCACAGCGCCATCCTCGCCTTTAACGGCGGTAATTGTCAGCCATTGTGGAAAAATCTCGCCGTCCTTGCGACGGTTCCAAATTCCACCTTGCCATGCGCCTGTGTTATGAAGCTTTAACCACATTTCCGCATAAAACTCAGCATCATGCCGCCCAGAGGCCAACAGATTCGGTGTTTTATCGATGCAGTCATATGCGCTATAACCCGTGATATTGGTAAATGCCTGATTGACTTTTAAAATCACATTATTGGCATCGGTTACCATCATGCCCTCTTGCGATTCAAACACCGTTGCAGCAACGCTCAACTCTCGCTCTGCCAGTTTTATTTCGGTGACATCAGTCAGTGCCACGCGCACCATCAAGCCCTTGTCATCACCATCTTCAACGACGCCAGTAGTTGATTTTATTGTGCTGCCTTTATCTTGATTGGTCGCTGGGTTTTGAAGAGCATTTTCTGAAAAGCTAGGTTCAGAAAAGCTAGGTTCGGGAAGACTATATTTTGGAAAAGTGGATTCTTGAGGATAGTCTTCTTGAATTTGATTACCTAACAATAAGCAATCTAGCCGCGCATAAAATTGCGTGCCATCCGCACGGCGCATTTTGATTTCACAGCGTTTACTTTTTCCGTGTTGCATCACGCAGTTAAAGTGTTGATGCCAACGGTCGCCGTCTTCTGGC
>CAINBI010000105.1 GCA_903846555.1 uncultured Pseudomonadota bacterium | reverse complement strand
CTTTCATGGTGATCATCTCCTGTTAATCCTGCTCATTAAAAGAGCAGGTAGGTTAATCACTCTGGGTAATTTTAGGCGCGCACTAGTGGCATATTTCGGGTAGTTTTAATTGCGTACCAACACGCAAACAATTTAACTGGAAAGAATCCAGCAGATTTGCCCTTATATGGCATACCCTTTGCCATTAAAGACAATATCGATCTAGCTGGCATTCCTACTACAGCGGCTTGTCCTGAATATACGTATACCCCAGAAAAATCTGCGACTGTCGTGCAAAAGCTTATTGATGCTGGCGCGATTCCTGTAGGTAAAACCAATTTAGATCAGTTTGCAACTGGCCTCGTTGGCACACGCTCGCCTTACGGCGCGGTTAATAATAGCTTTGACCCTGACTATATTTCTGGTGGCTCTAGTGCTGGTTCAGCCGTCGCCGTGGCTTTAGGCTTGGCTAGTTTTAGTTTGGGGACAGATACCGCAGGTTCTGGCCGAGTGCCTGCGGCCTTTAATAATTTAGTGGGGCATAAACCTACTTGCGGCTTACTTAGTACACAGGGCGTTGTTCCTGCTTGCCGTACGCTAGATTGTGTTTCTATTTTCACCTTAACCGCTCAAGAGGCAGTTACCGTACTTGAATGCGCACAAGGCTTTGATGCGGACGATGCATATTCACGCCATGCAAACGCACCGCAAAATATGCCTTTTGCTGCCAGCTTTACTTTTGGCGTGCCTAAACCTAGTCAACTCGCATTCTTTGATAACGTTGAAACGCCAGCGCTGTTTCAGCAAGCCATTCAGCAACTTGAAGCAATTGGCGGTAAGGCGATTGAAATAGATTTTGCGCCATTTTTAGAAACCGCTCGCTTACTTTATGAAGGCCCTTGGGTGGCCGAGCGTTACGCCGCCATTCAAACATTCTTTGAGGCTAAACCAGATGCAATTTTTCCGGTGACCAAGCAGATTATTAGCAACGCGACTAAATTCAGTGCGGTGGATACTTACAATGCTCAATACAAACTAAAAGCCTTACAACGTAAAGCTGAAGCAGTTTGGCAAGACATCGATATTATGGTGACGCCAACCACTGGCACTATTTATAAAATAGACGAGGTGAACGCCGACCCAGTAACGTGTAACTCCAATTTAGGCTATTACACTAACTTTATGAATTTGTTAGATTTATCTGCGACGGCTGTTCCAACTGGGTTTCAAAAAAATGGCTTGCCTTTCGGCATTACTATTTGCGCACCAGCTTTTAAAGACAATCCGCTACTGATGTTGGCGGCTAAGCTACAGTACGCAAACCCTAAAACACTGGGTGCTACGGGTATTTTAGTGGACTAATCTTAAGTATTTACAATTTAAACTATTTTACTAATACTTTAATCACGGCCAGCAAGCAGAGACTTTATGACAAATACTGAAAAATTGATTAACGTAGCCGTTTGCGGTGCGCACATGACGGGCTTGCCGCTAAATTCACAACTAACCAGTCTAGGCGGCAAGTTTGTGCAAGAAACCAGCACGACACCAGACTATAAACTTTATAGGTTAAATGGCTTTACACCCGCACGCCCAGGCTTGTTACGAGTTGACGAAGGTGGAGCTGCAATAACGCTAGAAGTATGGAGCCTCCCTATAGAAAATTATGGCGCATTCGTTTCAGGCGTACCCGCACCACTAGGTTTTGGCACCTTAACTTTAGTCGATGATAGCGCCGTCAATGGTTTTTTATGTGAGCACTACGCTACATTAAATGCCATAGATATTTCACACTTTAGAGGCTGGCGTAATTATTTAAAAGAAACGGCTTAGAGAAAATGACTATTTTGACTCACTCGCGCTATCAAAAAATTATCAAGGCGGAAGGTCAGTTTGGGTGCTTATTAGCTCCGATTTTCAACCTTAGCTAGCGGGAACTGGTGATTTAGAATCAGCCATATCACTCAGCCCTACTGCCAAAAATAAAATCCATCACAAACAACGGACCTTCATTTCTTGCAGACTATTTACCTAATTTAGCCCACTGAATAAAGGCGTTAAAAAATTCTGGCTGGCGAATGCACAGGTAAATTATCACCAATATGTTAAGCATGGCTGTGGTCAAAAATAGCTGTGGAATGCTGTAGTTTTGTTTAAATATCCAAACAGAGAATAGCGCCGAAATCACCATAAACAATGCGTTGATGATATTGTTAGCAGCGATAACGCGTGATTGGTGGCTTTTTTCTGAACGTGTTTGAATTAGGGCATATAAAGGCACAATATACAGACCGCCAAAGAAGCCGATCAATGCGATGTCCGCAAGGAGTCGCCAGTATGTCCAAACATATTGACCTTGAGCATCAAAATGCTTGCTGACGAATGTTAAATAATCCAACAAGGCTTTGTCGTTTAAGCTCGTATGAATGCTGGTGCTGGAATAATATAAATCTACGCCAAAAAGCGTGAGTCCCATCGCACCAAACACCACTAGCCCGAGTTCTACTTTGCCTTTAGAGAGCTTTTCGCACATGAGCGAACCAATACCAATACCTAATGAAAAGATGGAGAGCAGTAATATAAAGACACTTTCATCACCAAACAACACAACTTTGGCAAAGCTAGGAAACTGCGCCAATAGGGTTGCACCGTAAAACCAAAACCAAGAGATGGCAATCACCGCTAACCAGATGGTTTGATGCTGCCAGATAAACTTGATGTTGCGATAGGTTTCGGTAACGGGGTTCCAGTTGATGTTAAGTTTGGCGTCAGCGGCTGGTGAGTTGGGCACACCGCGACTGGTCCAATAACCGATTAACGCGATGCCAATAATAGCGATGCTGGTGATAATTTCATGCTGACTTTGCGTGGCTAGCCAAGCGCCGAGCACTTGGCCTAGCAGAATCGCGACAAAGCTGCCCATTTCTACCATGCCGTTACCACCAATCAGCTCGCTTTCTTTAAGATGTTGCGGCAGATAAGAGTACTTCACTGGGCCAAAAATGGTGGAATGCATGCCCATCATAAATAAGGCCGCGCCTAGTAAGCCAATGTTGTGCCAAAAGAAACCTGCACTGGCAAATAGCATGATGCCGATTTCAAATACTTTTACATAGCGGATGATTTGCGATTTTTCATATTTATCGGCAATTTGCCCGGCGGTGGCTGAAAATAGAAAAAACGGCAGTATAAACAAGCCGGGCAACAAGGTGGCAAGCGTTCCACCATCAATACTAGATAGACTGCTCGCATGAAAAGCGACTAGCGTAATGAGTGCGGTTTTAAAAACATTGTCGTTAAATGCGCCATAAAACTGCGTAAAAAAGAATGGTCGAAAACGCCGCTCACGCATTAGTTGAAATTGATTGCTCATGTGTTTTCTCAAATTAATAAATGTTGCTACCACTGACCTAGCTTGGTCAAGCATCAATAATCGCATTTAGCAGGCGATTTTTGCACAAAACAGATGCCCTGCGAGGCCCGTATCTATTGCCTCGCAGGGCATCTGTTTTAAGTACTCACACGCAGAACTAGAGTATAAATGGTTTCCAGAAAGTCTATCAATTATCTTAATGTTTCTTGATTAGCACTAATCCTCAGGAATCCATATAAAACAAGGCTAACAGCTTGTGCAATCTCGTATAATAGTAAAAACCTAGTCAAGGAGAGCATCATGAGCATGAACCGAATTCAATTTCAGCCAGGCATGAGTGTG
>CAINBI010000104.1 GCA_903846555.1 uncultured Pseudomonadota bacterium | reverse complement strand
GACATCAGCCGATGTTAATAACAACTGGTTTCGTCAACCAAGTTGTACGGCTACTGCAGATCCACGATTTTTGGCGTGTTTAGCAGGTTTTCAGGATGCTGGGTCAGTGTTTTCAGCGGCAGCGATGAGTGCTGCCAGTGACCTTGTCAGTGCTTGGGGTATGGGTTTGTTGATGACGAATGATCCTAGTTTGGTTTCAACGACACATCCATATTCAGTCTTACTTCAAGCGAATACCCCTTGGGGGACTTCCTTGCAAGCTACAGCAACAGAATCAAATTAACATATAGAGGCTTTATGATTGAATCAATCAGCAATATTTGTAGTGAACTACTTCAAAATCCACATATAAGTGACTTGCATGCTACCGTTAATGAGCCGTTATGGCAACGTGTTGATGGAGATATCATCAAAACCGACAGTGCAGCTATCTCTTCTACTGATATTTATATTCTGGTTAATCTCTTGGCGCCAGCTATTGATAATATCGAAGCCGAATTGAAGCGTAGCGAAGCTGTACGTGGTTCTGAAGACCAGCGTGACGGGATTGATTTTAGCGCTAAGCTGCAAAATACCAGGCTACGCGTTAATCTTTCTAAGGCTAATACAGGGCAATTGTCACTAGTAATGCGTAAACTTAATGACGAAATCCCAAGCTTTGAAGAGACTGGTTTGCCTCCAGCCGTCATGCAACAGTCACGCCGGCCTTCTGGCCTTGTGTTGGTCACAGGCCCTACTGGTTCTGGTAAATCAACCACTATTGCAGCCTTGTTAGAAGAGATCAATGCGACTGAAGCCAAGCACATTTTAACGATTGAAGATCCGGTTGAATATGAGCTGGTATCTAAAAAGTGCAAAATCACACGCAAGGAAATTGGTCATGACACACCGTCTTACCCTGCAGCTCTAAGATCTTCACTGCGTCAGGATCCTGACATTATTATGGTGGGTGAAATTCGTGACTGCGAAACCATGCGTATCGCTTTCTCTGCTGCTGAATCTGGACATTTGGTATTTGCTACGATGCATACCAATTCTGCGGTTAAAACCGTGGACCGTGTGACTTCATTCTT
Source organism: uncultured Pseudomonadota bacterium (assembly GCA_903846555.1). Lineage (GTDB taxonomy): Bacteria > Pseudomonadota > Gammaproteobacteria > Burkholderiales > Methylophilaceae > Methylotenera. The sequence continues at coordinate 3,664 of CAINBI010000104.1, read as the reverse complement.
CCCTGGCGATGAAAAAGAGTGGGCGGCCAATGTATTTTCAACCACTTTGAATTGCATCGTGTCGCAAACGCTGGTTCGCAAAATTGGTGATCATGGTCGCGTACTTGCTTATGAACTTCTGATTAACGGTGCGGATGTTAAAAATCTGATATCTGAACAAAAAACCTCACAGATCGCTGGCGCGATAGAACAGGGTAAGGACAAAGGCCATGTCTCCATGAACCGCATGCTGACTGGTCTGGTCCGAGAAAAAATTATTAGTGTTTCACGCGCATTCGCAGCTACCTATAACCCCGTTGGTCTTAAACAGACGCTTGAGCAGGCTGGCATTAGACCTAGTCCAGATGACATGGGGATTCTATGATGAAAAAGCAGTTAGGCTTCACGCTTATTGAATTAGCTGTAGTCATTGTTATTTTGACTGGCCTCGCTGTATACGGCATGGAAGGACTGGGTAATGCACTGGATTTTAAGTCTAGGGTAGATACTGATAACAGGGTGAAAGCTTGGCGTAAAGCAATGGAATCAGTGTATCTCGACAACTCAGCCACCATCGATGTTCAAACGACAGCTATCTTGAAATTAGTCAGTACAACGACCATCAGTCCAGCAATGCCTGCTACAACTGGCGCCTCGATTGGTAAGTGCACTATGGTCGCAGCCAGTATGCTTGAATTTGCCAACCGTGGCGGTTATTCAGCCACGGATATGATTCAGGACGGGCATCATAATTCGTTCTGCCTCTACATCACGCCGCGCTTATCTACCACTGTGTCTGGTACGACGCTGTACTATCATACGGTCGCTATCGTGTCGCCTGGCCGTAATGGGAAAGTAGATGCTGGAACCAAGCTTGATGCAGCGGGCAATCTGATTTTAGCCGCTGGCAGCGATGATATTGGCGTCTTGTTTGATGGGCGTAAGTTTGCCACTGACCGTTATAACCAAACCATTGCAGCGATGCAACGTACGGTCGATGCTTACTCGGCCTATTATGCCGCACGTTATCAATCAGACAGTACCAGAAGTCTTTCTAATGATTATTTCTCATGTGGCGCTACAACCTGCCCAAGTACGGTAGCGCGATGGGATACCACCAGTGAAATGATCTCAACTTGCACCAATGCGATTGAGATGGTACAAACTACTGGCACCAGCCCTCACACCGTGCTTGGGTTATCCCGTCTCGATGTGACGGACGGCTGGGGCAACTTGTTCACTATGGATAACTGTACCGATGCCGTACGCTCGCCTGCAAGTACCATAGCGGCACGTCAGAATCCACCCTATACCGCACAGATTTCAGCAACTTTACCTGGTGGTTCAGTGTTATCCATGACGGCTGTAGGGCAAATATAAATGTTAAATAATCACTACAGCATTACGTTATGCTACGCGGGCATGCAGATGCAACCCCAAGGCTTTAACTACTTTAAGGATAGTGGAAAATTCTGGGTTGCCTTGACCAGACAATGCCTTGTAAAGGCTCTCACGCCCGAGGCCGGTATCACGCGCCAATTGCGTCATGCCACGCGCACGCGCGATGGTGCCCAGCGCTTTAGCAATGAAGGCGGGGTCATCCCCAGCTTCTTCAAGACAAGCTTCAAAATACAAAGCCATATCTTCTTCTGTTTTAAGATATTCAGCGGAATCATAAGGGGTAGTCTTCGTTTGAGTCATTGTGTTCTCCTACAGGTTGCGCGCCAATTCAAGCGCAAGTTTTATATCGCGTTTTTGAGTTTTTTTGTGACCGCCCGCCAGCAGGATAACAATATCACTGCTACGTTCGATGAAATAGATACGCCAGCCGCTCCCAAAGTGCAATTTCAGCTCACTCACACCTTCACCAACAGGCTCAACATCCCCAGCATTTCCCTCTTGCAAACGGTCAATTCTAGCTTGAATGCGCGCTTTTACGAGCTTATCTGTCAGAGCATCAAACCAGTGATGGTACTCGTCAGTTTTCTCAAGTCTTTTCATTGCTTTAATGTATTCCATAAGATACACAAAGTCAAGCATCTGTTCACGACTCTCAGAATCAGCGTCGAGGGGAGAGTGATTTAAATGTCGTGAGACATGTAAATCACCGTCACAAGGCCGTTACTGGCAGAGTTGCTTAAGGCAATGCTAAGAGTGAAATCCTCTTACTTATTTAACTGGAGCCATTAACAAAGGGAAAAGCGTGATTAGGTGGGCTCCAAAGCAAGGGTTACAAAGTAATCCGCGCTCTACCTACTAGGCATAAATGCCTAGGTTTCACGCGCAAATATGATGAAAAACAAATTAATGATGTTAGCTATTCTGTCCGTGTTGGGCAATTCAACAGCCAATGCTATTGATCTAAATTTACCATCGTTCCTGGGCGGCAAGTCTGATGCCATGCCAACGATTACAGTAGGATCAAAAACTAGTCCAATAGCCAATCTAATGCCCGTGGCAACACCTACAGAACTTGCCGCATTAAAAAAACCAATATTATCGGCAGTCAAGCCAATGTCTACGACAGCCACTTCTCAGGTAGAAGTCAATCCTTATACTGGTATAAGGGCCGATGCAGAAAATTCCAAAATACAAATGGATATGGCTATTGCCGAAGGCGATCTCTATGAAAAACAATTTGAAGCGGGTAAAAAGAAATTCCTGTTTGAGAATAAAGACAAACTATACAAAAAAGAGCTATATGAGAAATTGGCTTTAGGCTTGGGTAGCGGCGCAGGAAATAATGGAGGGTTAGTTGTACCAAGTTTAATTGAATTTGATACACAACTTTCAAAGTCTACCTCCAAGAAAAGCAATAAACAATTAAATCCGTTAAGCAATATGGCAAGAACGACAATTACACCGCCTCAACCTCCTTCACCCCAGCTCATAGGCGTGATGTCAAATGGCAAAACAAAATCAGCCATATTGTCGATGGGTAGTGAAACGGCAACGGTCAGTGAAGGCGGTTCTTTTGCGGGTCGTAAAGTGAGTGATATTACCGATGCTAGCGTCACCCTTGACGGCAAAAAATTAAATCTTGTGGCGGCGGTAAACACTTTAACCAACCCAGACAAGCAAGATATTGGCGCTGGTGGCAAAGGCACACCGCCAACTGGTAATCCTATGCAAGCCATGCAGACGGCTACTCAACCATCGGAGAATTTCCCTATGCCAAGCAACATGCCAATGATGTAAGGTCAAATTGATGAGACGCTCGATTTTAGCTTTGCTATTTCTCACCATCCCTTTGTTAGCTTCGGCTCAGCCAGGGAATACCATGCGTTCAGGTAAGGCGCTTGGACTTTTCCAGACCGTTGGTCTTTCAGAAGATGGTTATCCATCGTCCTTCATCGCTAGGCTGGGGGTATATCAATATGCGAATGATACGGGATTATCATTGTCTAAAAACAGCACATCCATTGATCCGGCTGGCGCGGTGGGCATCGTGCCTTATGTACCGTACAACCCATTATCACTACAACTGCAAACGGATTTATTGAGTAATGCCAAAGCGTATCAACAGTACGCAATTACACATACATTAAGTGGGGTATTCAGCTAAATGCTGTGATGGTAAAATTATGAATGGAATCAAATACATCACAAGAGCGATCTGCCGCGCCCCGCGCCGGGGTTGACTACCCGCGCAACTACGCTGAATTTCTGGCATGGTTTCACAATG
>CAINBI010000103.1 GCA_903846555.1 uncultured Pseudomonadota bacterium | reverse complement strand
TTGTGAAACCATGCCAGAAATTCAGCGTAGTTGCGCGGGTAGTCAACCCCGGCGCGGGGCGCGGCAGATCGCTCTTGTGATGTATTTGATTCCATTCATAATTTTACCATCACAGCATTTAGCTGAATACCCCACTTATTTAATGACAAATAGACGATAGTTTTTCATGTAGGAGCAATCTAATCCAAAATCACAGTTTCAAGATAATCTGGCACAGCAACCTGCCAATGTAGCTGTTCTTCTATGTGTAATCGCATTGCATCTGCCGCAACTGGCTCACCATGCGTAATAAAGGTTTTCTTAGGTGCAGCTTCAAAACCGCCCAGCCAGTCAATAATTTCAGAATAATCTGCATGCGCGGAAAGATTTGAAATCAACTCAACATCGGCGCGAATCGGCACATATTCGCCGTGGATTTTAATACTTTCCACACCGCCCAGCATCGCAGCACCTCTAGTACCTGCTGCCTGAAAACCAACGAACAAAATGGTGTTTTTAGGGTTAGGGACAAAAGCTTTTAAATGATGTACCACACGCCCGCCAGAAGCCATGCCGCTGGCGGAAAGAATAATTGCCGGGTCATTCGCTTGATTCAAACGCTTTGATTCATCAATGCTGTTCACCATGTGTGCTGTGTGACAAAGTGCGCTAGATTGCTCTGGAGTAAGGCGATGCTCACCGCGATAATGATTAAATATTGCAGTAGCATCCACTGCCATTGGGCTGTTTAAATAAACAGGAATATCGTTAGCAATAGCGCCTGACACTTTGAGTAGATGAATGTAATAAAGCAGCTCTTGCGCCCTACCCACAGCAAATACCGGGATAAGCACTATGCCTTTGCGTGCTACAGTTTTATTGATCACTTCGGCCAGTTTGACCCTTGGATCGTCATGTTCATGCAAACGATTGCCGTAGGTTGATTCAAGCACAAGGTAATCTGCCTGCTTGATACGCACGGGTGGTTTCATCAAAATATCATGTGGTCTGCCTATGTCACCAGAAAAGACAATGGTGGTTTTATGATTAGAAATACGCACAAAAGAAGAGCCTAGAATATGGCCGTTAGGTGAGAATTTCAGCGTTAAGCCATCACCTAAATTAACCTCCTGCTCATAATGAACGGCGGTAAGTAAGGCTAGCGCGTTCATTGCATCTTCTTGGGTATAAAGCGGTAGCGCGGGATTATGTTTTGAAAAGCCACGTTTATTGGCGTACTTTGCATCTTCTTCTTGCAGGTGCGCTGAGTCTGGCAAAAGAACCTCGCATAAATCAAGCGTTGCCTCGGTGCAATATACTTTGCCAGAAAAACCGTTTTTTACAAATAGCGGCAGATAGCCTGAGTGGTCAATATGTGCGTGGGTTAATACTACAAAGTCAACGCTCGCAGGGTCTATCGGCAATTTAGCCCAGTTTTTAAGGCGTAACTGCTTTAGCCCTTGAAACAGACCACAATCCACTAAAATTCGTTTCAAACCGCCTGAAGGCGTCTCACAAGTGAGCAGATATTTTGAGCCAGTCACGGTTCCTGTGGCGCCAAGAAATTTTAATTCCATGTCCGAAACTCCTTATTTTACTGGCTTGCCACAACTAGATACGTTACATCACTTTAACGCGACCTTAGTTTTTGCAAGTGCAGGATTCGTTGAAAAGTACTTTTTTATACCCGTTAAAATAGAGTTTACTAATTTATCTTGGTAAGCCTCATCGTTCAATTTTTGCTCTTCTTCTGGGTTACTGATAAACGCCGTTTCAACCAAAATTGATGGAATATCTGGCGACTTCAATACCGCAAAAGCGGCTTGTTCTACATGCTTTGTGTGCAAAGTATTAATGCCAGCAATCTGCCCAAGAACAGCTTTACCTAACTTTAAGCTATCGTTAATGGTCGCCGTTTGCGATAGGTCAAGTAATGTTCTCGCTAGCACTGGATCTTTATCATCTAAACTAACGCCACCGATTAAATCTGATTCATTTTCCTTTTTTGCCAAATATCTTGCACTGGCGCTCGTGGCGCCGCGTTCAGACAAGGCAAATACAGATGAACCTCTTGCCGCAGGATTGGTAAAGGCATCGGCATGTATCGACACAAACAAATCAGCTTGCATGTTACGCGCCTTAACTACACGACCATGCAAGGGAATAAAGTAGTCACTATCCCGCGTTAATACAGCACGCATATTAGGTTCATTATCAATTTTGGCTTTAAGCTTTTTAGCAATCATCAATGTAATGTCTTTTTCACGGCTACCATTTGCGCCGCGCGCACCTGGGTCTTCACCACCATGCCCAGCATCAATCGCAATGGTAATTTGACGTGAAGATTTATTGATATCAGCGTTGCTAAAGCTATTCTTTTTAGGCTTGATTTGGGGTATTTCTTGAATCACGCCGACATTATCTGCGTCTGACTTCTCAATCTGCATCGGTGTAGATTGAGCCGCTTCAACTGGCGTTGTACTCACTGCATCTTCGTGGGCGTTCGTAGCAACAGGTTCCACAACATCAACTTGTTGAGGTGGCAAAGGCTCTATTATGGCTTGAGGCTTAGTAGCGCTACTAGCTACTGGCACTTGGTTGCCCGCTTGGGGTTTTTTATCTTTTTTTGCATTGGCCTCTATACTCGCAACGGTATTGTTGCTGCTTATAGCCGCGTCTCGCTCTGCTAACATCGCCATAAGCGGGTCTTTAAGCGGGTAAACATCTAACACCAAACGATGCTTATAATCGCCAGTAGGCGCTAAGGTAAAGGCGTTCGGTTTGGCCTCAGTTTTTAAATCAACCACCAAGCGCACTGAGTTTAACTGATATTTAGCTACGCGAATTTGTTTGATATATGGGTCACTCGCCAAAATTTTATCTGATAAAGATTTGACGATTTGATTGAGTTCAACATTTTCAATATCCAACACAACCCTATCTGGGTTTTGAATCAGCGTCATTTTATACACAAACGGCAAGCCCGATTCCAATGTGATGCGCGTATAGTCTGGCGCAGGCCAAACTCTAGCCGCAACTAAGCTATTCGCCGCTTGTGCAGTGGCAACCAAGCCAACAAGCAGGCCTAAACACAGCGCCCAGCTTAGTAGTAAGGCAAATTTTTTAAACTTTTTAAACATTATAAAAGAGTTAATCGTAATCAAACTTCTGTTGAAATTGCTTTTAGGCATTGTTGTCCTAGTGTTGAATGCGCAGAGATACTAATGCTACGGCCTGGCTCTATTGTGGAATCCGTATGATTGATACTAAAGTCTTTTATGCTAAAAGTGACATTAAGGTCTGGGAGCGGTAAAACATTTTGCGCTTTTTCTGGCCACTCAATTAAGCACACACTTTCTGCATTAAAGTAATCCCTAAAGCCTGCCGCCTCCCATTCTTCATCGTCATTAAAACGATACAAGTCGAAATGATACAAATTTAAATTAGGCTGCTTTAAATGAATACGGCCATTTAATTTAATTTCGTATGGCTCAACCAGTGTATATGTTGGGCTTTTCACCTTACCCACATGGCCAAGCGCATGCAACAAACCGCGTACCAAAGTGGTTTTACCTGCGCCTAAATCTCCATGTAAATAGATCGTTAAATTAGGTTGAATGATTTTAGCTAAAATCACACCAAAGTGAAGCGTAGCGGCTTCATCGGCTAAATCAAGTGTAAAATTATTCGCCATGACTATGCAAAACAACTTTAGGCAAAACGACTTTAAGCAATTGAGCGCCGACATAAAAAGCTGGGGCTTGGCATTGGGATTCAATCAGATAGGCATCACCGATACCAACTTGCAGGCGGCAGAGATCGAGCATCAGGCGTGGGTTGCAAAAGGATTTCATGGTGAAATGGATTATATGGCAAAACACGGGGTCAAGCGAACTCGCCCAGCCGAATTAGTGCCAAATACCTTACGCGTAATTTCTGCACGTTTAGATTATTTACCAGCAAATGCTCAATACAGTGAAAGCATTTTGCAAGATAGCGCAAAAGCTTATATTTCGCGTTATTCTCTGGGGAGGGATTATCACAAAGTAATGCGTAATAAGCTGCAAAAACTCAGCGAAAAAATACAGCAAGAAGCTACAAAACTAGCCATTACTGACGCTAATTACCGGGTTTTTACTGACAGCGCACCAGTGCTAGAAGTCGCACTTGCAGAAAAATCTGGCCTTGGCTGGCGTGGCAAACATACCTTACTCATCAACAAAAACCACGGTTCTTGGTTTTTTCTAGGTGAAATTTACACCAACCTACCATTAAGCATCGATGAAGTACCCCCAACAAACCATTGCGGCACTTGCACCAACTGCATTGACGTATGCCCAACTCAGGCCATTACGGCGCCTTATGAGGTTGATGCGCGGCGCTGCATTTCATATTTAACTATAGAGCTAAAAGGCAGCATTCCACTTGAGTTTAGACCACTCATTGGCAATCGAGTCTATGGTTGTGATGACTGCCAGCTTTATTGCCCTTGGAACAAGTTTGCACAATTAACAACAGAAAATGATTTCCATGTAAAACACGGCTTAGATGACATTGATTTAGTCGATTGTTTTGGCTGGACAGAAAACGAGTTCAAAACAAAAATGGCAGGAAGTGCCATTTACCGTATTGGCTATGCGCAGTGGTTACGCAATATCGCCATTGGCTTAGGTAATGCACAAACTACACCAGCCATCATTCAAGCACTTAATCAGCATATCAACCACGATGATGATATGGTAAAAGAGCATGTTCAGTGGGCGTTATCTCAACACGCTACCTAACTCAATACACTTAAAAGTGCGGAGCTACTCTTACTATAAATCAATACCAGCCTTATTTTAAGGCATTCTAACATTATGAAAAATCCAATATGCCCCCAATTATGCTCCCACTTGTAAATGCTTAACCGTCAATCATCTGCTTTCATTCGCATTACTGTCTACGTAAATAATTCTCTTTCATGGGGTTTTTACTTATCCTTTCATGGGCTGTTTTGCAAAATGGTCTTTCATGGGGTCGTAACGTGTTCACCATGCCAGTTAAGACTATGATTTAATTCATTAAGGTTGTTCACGGTGGGCAACAAAAAGCCCACGGCTTAGGTGAGCTTCGGTGACTGCATCAATTACAACTGATCTAAGTGGTCACGCTGTTTTCTTAATATGGCGTTAAGCTCGCTGTTAAGCGATTTAATCTTTTGCATCAATCCACCAGTGAAAGCATTACGCGCTGATATGGCCTTCTAAACACACTAATGCAAGCTCAATGCCGCTAGTTAATTGTTGGTACTCATGTTCTATATCAAGCGCCTCATTACCAAGCATCATTAAATCCATCACGCCCTCAATAGATATAACTCCACTTTCTCTTTCCAAAAAATTGCCATCTTCAAGACACATACCTAAAGCAATT
>CAINBI010000102.1 GCA_903846555.1 uncultured Pseudomonadota bacterium | reverse complement strand
GAGAAGCCGCTTGCTTGCTTAAATGCAGCCAAGTTGAGCTGATTTTAACCAGAATGGGCAAGCAAACTCGCATCATAAGAGCATGCTAATTGATCGCCAGTGATAATTTATGGTGTTTATGGATGAGAACTAACTAGTATCAATATGACAAAAGTAACAATGCGACTATAAAAATTTGACAAAAAAAAGGATGTAAATTGACGTTACGTAAAACCAAGATTGTTGCCACGCTAGGGCCTTCGTCAAGTAGTGAGGAAATGCTGGCACGCATGATTACTGCAGGCGTGAATGTTGTGCGTTTGAATTTTTCACATGGCAGCGCGGATGATCATATTAAGCGCGCAGAAATAGTACGTGCAATTGCCGCTAAGTTAAACCGACCCATAGGCGTGTTGTGTGATTTGCAAGGTCCTAAAATTCGCATTGGTAAATTTGAGTTTGGTGAAATTAGCCTGAAAATGGGCGATTTATTCATCCTTGATGCCGATTGTGAATTGGGCACTCAGGACCATGTTGGTTTAGATTACAAAACCCTGCCGCAAGAAGTCAAAGAAGGTGTAGTTTTATTGCTGGACGATGGTCGCATTACCATGCAAGTGGATAGAATTAAAGGCAATCAAATTCATTGCATGGTTTTGAGCGGGGGCATTCTTAGCAATAACAAAGGCATCAATCGCCAAGGCGGCGGCTTGTCGGCTGACGCGCTCACCAAAAAAGACCGAGAAGATATTCTGACTGCGGTTAAGTTGGAAGCCGACTATATCGCGATTTCATTTCCAAAATCCGCCGCTGATGTTGAGCTTGCGCGTAGCTTGGTTAAAAAAGCGGGCGGCACGGCGAGTATTATCGCTAAAATTGAGCGTGCCGAGGCCATTGAAAATCTGGAGGCGATTATTGAAGCTTCTGATGCCATTATGGTGGCGCGCGGCGACCTTGGTGTGGAAGTGGGCGATGCCGCCGTGCCTGGGCTGCAAAAACGTATGATACGCATGGCACGCGCACAAAATAAATTAGTGATAACCGCCACGCAAATGATGGAGTCTATGATTAGTTGCCCAATCCCAACCCGTGCGGAAGTGTCTGATGTTGCCAATGCCGTGTTAGACGGCACCGATGCGGTGATGTTATCAGCAGAAACTGCGGCTGGTCAATATCCATTAGAAACCGTACAAGCGGTGCATCGTGTGGTGATGGAGGCCGAAAAAGAATATCTTAGCCAATATCATGCGCAAAAGTTAGATGAAATGTTTGTTCGTACCGATGAGACTATTGCTGCTGCGGCTATCTACACGGCTAAACACTTCAAAGTCAAGGCCATTGCTGCGCTTACGCAATCTGGCAACGCAGCGCAATGGTTGTCGCGTGCGGATGCTGAAGTGCCGATTTATGCCTTATCACCCGATAAATATGCACGCAGAAAACTCACTTTGCATCGTGGCGTTTACCCTTATCCGATCAGTCAGGATGATAAGAATAGAGATGAAGTTTTACAAGAGATGGAGCAAGTTTTGCTACAGCAAAAAGTAGTGAATCCAGGGGATTTGGTGTTACTGACCTTTGGCGAGCCTATTGGCAGTCCTGGTGGCACGAACACACTGAAAATTGTTAAGATTGGCTCTGTGAAGCAGGGTTAGCTTAGTGGACACCTCACTTAACGGGCTGTTTAAAAATGGCTAATTCTCAAGCAGCCCTTTATAATGAAACCCTTGTAATTTAGCCAACTCACACTTAAGTAAACGCCCATGAACACACCTCTATTAGAAACCAGTATCAAAAGTTTAAAGCTTATACATCAAGGTAAAGTGCGTGATATTTACGATATTGATGCCGAGACTATGTTGCTGGTGAGCACCGATAGATTATCCGCGTTTGATGTGATATTGCCGACAGGCATCGCCAACAAAGGCGCGATGCTGACGCAGATGGCGAATTTTTGGTTTGAAAAACTTAAAAATGTGGTGCCGAATCATCTGACTGGTATTGACCCAAGCAGGGTGGTGAGTCATCCTGAAGAGCAAGCACAGCTAGGCGTTGGAAATTTAAGCCGCGCAGTTGTGGTAAAAAAGCTGAAAGCATTGCCAATAGAGGCTATTGTGCGCGGCTATTTGGTCGGCAGTGGTTGGAAAGAATACAAAGCCAAAGGCACGGTCTGCGGTATTCAATTGCCAGAAGGCTTGCAAGAAGCTGCAAAATTGCCAGCGCCAATTTTTACGCCATCAAGCAAAGCGGCAGTGGGTGAGCATGATGAGAACATCAGCCTGCAACAATGCGCCGATTTAATCGGTAGTGACATGGCGGAGCAGGTGGCAAAGGTTGCCATTGCGCTATACAAACAAGCGGCTGAATATGCCATTACGCGCGGCATTATTATTGCAGATACTAAATTTGAATTTGGCTTAGATAGCAATGGCGTGCTACATGTGATGGATGAGGTATTAACGCCAGATTCCTCACGTTTTTGGCCTGCCGACAGTTATGTGGTTGGTCGCAATCCGCCCAGTTACGATAAGCAGTTTGTCCGTGACTGGTTAGAAAGTACTGGCTGGAATAAAACAGCGCCAGCGCCAGCATTGCCAGACGATATTGCACAAAAAACGAGTGAAAAATATATGGAAGCGTTTGAACGGCTGACTGGTCATCCGCTGGTTGCTTAGTTTTATTGCCTAAGTTTTGTTTATTAAGTTTTGTTGATTAGGCTAAATATATTAAAAGCGTGATTGCAAAATTAAAGGCATTTACCAAACACCTCAAGCAAGAGTTTGAAGTCTATCGTCTGGTGCTTAAACATCCGCAAACGCCGTGGCCGGCCAAAGTCTTTTTAGGCTTAGCCGTTGGCTATTTACTGCTACCTTTTGATCTAATTCCAGACTTTATTCCAGTACTTGGTCAGCTTGATGAAGTACTGATTATTCCACTGCTAGTCTATATCGCCCTGTTATTTATCCCCAAAACGGTCATTCAAAGTTGTCGGGAGCAAGTGCAATCGGCGTCAAGTATTCTGTGATAGATTTATAAAAAAAGTTGTGAATCTAGCTAAATAAAGACCAAAACAGATGCTCTGGGAGGCAATAGGGACGGGCCTCCCAGAGCATCTGTTTTTAATGCTATCAATCTATCATCGCGTCAATAAACTCGCTCGCATTAAACGGTCGCAAATCATCAATCGCCTCACCGATACCTATGTACCGAATTGGAATTGGGCGCGCTTCAGCGATTGCGGCAATCACGCCGCCTTTTGCGGTGCCGTCTAATTTGCTGAGCACTAGACCAGTCACGCCTAGCGCATCATCAAAAGTTTTAACTTGGGTAACGGCATTTTGACCAGTGTTAGCATCTAGCACTAATAACACTTCATGCGGTGCGCCGGGTAGGGCTTTGTTCATGACGCGTTTTACTTTGGCAATTTCTTCCATTAAGTGCATTTGTGTGGGTAGGCGGCCAGCAGTATCGGCCAACACAATGTCGATATTTTTAGCGATGGCAGAGTTGATTGCATCAAACATCACTGCTGCTGCATCTCCGCTAGTTTGACTAACAACGTGTACGTTATTGCGCTCGCCCCAAATTTGCAATTGCTCGCGGGCGGCCGCTCTAAAGGTGTCGCCAGCGGCAATCAGTACGGATTTACCTTCGGCCTGAAACGCATGGGCTAGCTTACCTATGGTGGTGGTTTTACCCGCCCCATTGACACCTGCCAGCATAATAACAAAGGGCTTGTGGCTGCTGGCGCCTTGTTCTAAATGCGTGTTCAGCGGTTTTTGTAAGGGCGTGAGCAAGTCAGACATAGCCTCTTTTAAGGCGGCTTTGAGCTGAACGGTGTCATCCAAACTTTGTGCTTTAACGCGATTTTTGATGTCAGCTAATAAATTCTTGGTCGCGTTCACGCCAACATCTGAAGTGATGAGTATGGCTTCTAGTTCTTCGTAAACTTCTGCATCAATTTTTCCGCCACCAAATAGGCTGGCGAGTTGGTTGCCTAGCTGTTTGCGCGTTTTGCTAAGACTTTGCTTGAGACGCTCGCCCCAGCTTTTGCTTGCCTCTGGAGTTTCTGCTTTAGATTCTCCTGTAGTCACGGTATTTTTAGCGGCATCTGCAACTGGCGGTTTGTCTTTTTTGAAAAAATCGAACATAGCTACTCTAATTTCCGACTGGATTGATAGGTGCTATTTTATCTTAGTTTTCAGGTCCGGTTATCAATTGCGACGAACTTGCACAGGGTTCTATTTGCGGCGGCTTTCAAGTAGCTCGTAGATGCCCATGCCAATTAGCATGGCAATGACAAAAATAATACCTTTAATGCTGCCTGTACCAAGCAAAACAAATGCCGGGGCAGGGCAGATGCCAACCAAACCCCAACCCATGCCGAAGACCAGCGCACCGAATACTAAACGCTTATCAATAATACGTGAGGTGGGCAGGTTGATAGGTAAGCCCAAAAAGCTAAGACTACGTTTGCCCGCGATACGAAAAGCCACTAAGCCTACGGCGATTGCGCCGCCCATTACTAGCGCCATTGAAGGGTCCCACAAGCCAGTGAGGTCAAGAAAAGCCAGTACCTTGGCAGGGTTCGCCATGCCCGCTAATATAAGCCCAAGTCCGAAAATGAGGCCTGATAGCAGTGCGAAAATCAGCGCGGTGATATTACCTAAACGTTTCCTCATGGTTTTATGCTCCAATGAGATGACGCATGATGTATACCGTCAAAAAGCCAGTGCTCATAAAGGCTAGCGTAGCAATAATAGAGCGTGGTGATAAGCGTGCAATGCCACATACACCGTGTCCGCTAGTGCAGCCTGAACCGTAGCGTGCGCCAAGGCCAACGACTAGTCCCGCTACCGCAAGCAGACTATAACTCGCCTCTATTTTAATGTCAGGCAGGGGAAAAAATAGTTGCCATGACAATGGCGCAATCATCAGCCCAATAATGAACGCTATTCGCCAGCCAGCATCATGTACGATAGGACGAAATAGACCGCCGACGATGCCAGTGATGCCTGCAATGCGGCCGTTGAGCAGTATGAATAATGATGAGGCCACGCCGATAAGTGCGCCGCCAGCCAGTGCGGTCCAAGGCGTGAAGTTGTTCCAGTCGATTAGCATAATTATTTGTACGGATATCAATCAAAAGAAGCCACGCACATAATGTGCGCGGCCTTGTGCGGTGATTATAACTTAAATTATAGCGGCCAGCCGTAAGCAATACCGACTGAATCCTGATACATTTTTAGGTTAGCATTGCCGCCACCAAAGCCTTGAATAGATTCGCGACCGTTCACCGATTCTTCAAAGGCGTGTATGTACGAAAATGAAAGCGCTGATTTATTTGGCAATATAATGATGCCCCTTGCGTTACGTGATATTGCGCCACGCTAGACCAATAGCATGAACTAAGCCACAGGTATTCGTGTCACATGGTTTGGTGTAAATAGGTGGCCGCTGAATAAGCTTTGTCGCGTTATAATTCATACCAGTATTAACCGCCATTACATAATAAGCAGTTAAGAAATTAATATCTAATAAGAATGTGGAGAAGTGAAACGTGCGTATCAAGAATCTATTGATTTTTATATTAGTCATGCCAATTACGGTTTTTGCCGAGGTTTCAATTCAGGAATTCAAGCTTGATAATGGTCTAAAGCTGATCGTGCAAGAAGATCACCGCTCACCCGTGGTGGTTTCGCAAGTATGGTATCGGGCAGGTAGTATTGATGAAGTGAACGGCAAAACTGGTGTGGCGCATGTGTTAGAACACATGATGTTTAAAGGGACGAAAAGAGTGCCTGCTGGGCAGTTTTCAAGGATAGTAGCGGCGGCAGGCGGTAAGGAAAACGCCTTTACCAGCACGGACTACACTTGTTACTTTCAACAGCTGGAAAAGTCGCATTTACCGCTCTCTTTTAAGCTGGAAGCAGACCGCATGGCGAATTTGAACTTAACTAAAAGTGAGTTTGATAAAGAAATTAAGGTGGTGATGGAAGAGCGCCGCTGGCGCACCGATGACAAGCCGCAAGCGATGGTGAATGAAGCTTTTCAGGGTGCGGTTTATCGCGCGCATCCATATTCAAGGCCCGTGGTTGGCTTTATGAATGATCTTGAGAACATGACCTATGAGGATGCGCGTGAGTGGTATCGCAATTGGTACGCTCCAAATAACGCAACCTTGGTAGTTGTGGGTGATGTGAATGCAAAAGAGGTTTATAAATTAGCTGGCCAATATTTTGGAAAACTTAAACCAAAAGTCCTGCCAGCACGCAAGCCACAATTAGAGCCAGCACAAATTGGAGAGCGTAGCCTTATTGTAAAAGCGCCAGCCAAACAGCCTTATTTGTTGATGGGTTATCACGTACCAGCTTTAAATGACCCCGCAAACGATTGGGAGCCGTATGCGCTGGAAGTGTTGGCGGGCGTACTCAGCGGCAACCCAGCCGCACGGTTAAATCAAAGATTGGTGCGTGAAACGCAACTTGCGGTTGATGTAAGCGCTGGTTACGAATTATTGTCACGCGGTCGATTAAGTTTATTTGAACTAGATGGCACACCTAGTGAAGGCAAAACAGTTGCCGAGCTTAAAGCGGCTTTATTGCAGCAAATCGAAAAAGTAAAAGAGTCTGGCGTAACCACTGAAGAGCTGGACCGCGTAAAGGCTGGTGTGATTGCGGCAGATGTGTATCAGCGCGACTCTATGTTTTATCAAGCGATGCAAATAGGTACGGTAGAAAGTATCGGATTCTCTTGGAAAATATTAGACGAATATCCCAAGAAGTTGCGTGCGGTAACGCCAGAGCAAGTGCAGGCGGTGGCTAAAAAATACTTGCTGCAAGATAATTTAACCATAGCCACCTTAGACCCGCAGCCCATAGACCCGAATGCCAAGCCGCAAGGCAAGCCGCATGTACATTAAGGTTCAATTTCAATCTGCGTACCACAGGCACTCCGATTTTCTAAGTGCTGAAGCACTTGAAAAGTCGTTTGTTGCAATACGTTGTTGCACAATTCCTCGTGTACTTAATGTACACGTCGACATTGCGCGCCTAGTCTTGCTTAGCCGTTTGAAATAGATCGAATTTACTAATTTTTCAAGTTAGTCATTCCTGCACAAGCGGGAATCCAGTTAAGGTAATAAGATGAAAAAAATTCAGATTCTAATACTAGTAGTTAGTAGCTTGATGGCCTTTAACAGCCATGCGGCAGTCAAAATTCAGCAATGGCAAACTAGCGCCGGTGCCGAAGTGTACTTTGTAGAAAATCATGACTTGCCGATTGTCGATTTAAGCGTGAATTTTGCCGCAGGTAGCGCGCGCGATAGCGCTGAAAAATCAGGCGTTGCTGGCATCACCCGATATATGATGGCATTGGGTGCAGCGGGTATGAGCGACGAAGTGATTGCCAATAAAATGGCGGACATCGGCGCAATTTTAGGCGGTAGTTTTGATGTAGATCGTGCCGCTTTTAAATTACGCACCTTGAGCAGTGCGCGTGAACAAGCGCAGGCGCTAGACGTATTTACTCAAGTTTTACAAAAACCAGACTTTCCTGAAGCTGTGTTAAGCCGCGAAAAAGCCCGTATTATTTCGGGCCTGCAAGAGTCGGCAACCCAACCAGAAAGCATCTCAAATAAAGCCTTTATGAATGCGATGTATGGTAAACATCCTTATCGTTTGGACGAAAGCGGCGAGGTTGAAACGGTTGCTAAAATCAAGCGTGAAGATCTGCAAGATTTTTACAATACATACTATAGTGCAAAAGGCGCTGTAATTGCCGTAATCGGCGATTTAAGCCGTGAGCAAGCTCATAATATTGCTGAAACTATTAGTAATGGTATGCCGAAAGCTGTTGAAATTGCGCCGATAGCGATGGTTGATTATCCGACCAAGCCTGTCGAGCAGCGCATTGCTCACCCAGCCTCACAATCACACATTTTATTAGGTTACCCAGGTATAAAGCGTAGTGACCCTGATTTGTTTGCGCTATATGTGGGTAACTATATTTTGGGCGGCGGAGGTTTTGTGTCGCGATTAACTGAAGAAGTACGTGAAAAGCGCGGCCTTGTTTATAGCGTGTACAGCTTTTTTATGCCGATGGCCGAGTTAGGCCCATTTCAAATAGGTTTTCAAACTAAAAAAGACCAAGCGGATGCTGCGCTTAAGTTAGTACGTGAAACGTTAGATAAATTTATTAAAAATGGCGTGACCGAAAAAGAATTGACGGCCGCCAAAGCCAATATCATAGGCGGTTTCCCGATGAGAATTGATAGCAACGGGAAAATTTTAGATTATTTATCTGTGATTGGTTTTTATAAGTTACCGTTGAATTATTTAGATGAATACAACAAAAAAGTCGCTAGCGTTACCACTGCGCAGATTAAAGAAGCATTTAATCGCAGGTTAAAACCTGAAAACTTTGTAACCATCATCGTTGGTGACCCAAGCGCTAAGTAGATTCTTATTCATTACAATTTGAAGTGCTACTTTAGTCGTTCCCACGCAGGCTGGAATGACGTTGTTTGTGAGGTTGCTTATAAGTAGTAAAATGTAGGTCTTTTCAAACAAGCTGTTACATACCCAATATGGCAACACCCAAACTCAACTCAGTCCGTATTAACACAGGCGAATGGCGTAGCCGCGTCATTAAGTTTCCTGATGCGGTTGGATTAAGACCCACGCCAGAGCGCGTGCGCCAAACGGTGTTTAATTGGCTAGGGCAAGATTTATCAGGGATGACTTGCCTAGATTTATTTGCGGGTACTGGTGTCATGGGTTTTGAGGCACTTTCTCGCGGAGCTTTGTCCGCAACATTGGTAGAAAAGTCTTTATCCGCCTACAAAGCATTGATCGACAATCGGCAGTTACTCAAAGCAGAGCATGCACATATATACCACCAAGATGCGCTCAAGTTTTTAAGTCAAAACACCCATAAATTTAACCTGATTTTTTTAGATCCACCATACCACCAGCAATGGCTACCAAAGGTGCTGCCGCTGTTGGATGAGCACTTGCAAGCTGACGCTTTAGTGTATGTTGAAGCGGAATATGCACTAGATTCCGATGAGGCATTGCCTGATGCATGGCAAGTGATTAAGCAAAGCAAAGCGGGCAATGTTTTTTATCATCTGCTAAAATTATCGCATGACCAATAAAGCCCTCAGAGTTGTATACCCAGGAACCTTTGACCCAGTGACGCTGGGGCATGAGGATTTGGTGCGCCGCGCATCGGATTTATTCCCGTCTGTGATTGTGGCGGTTGCTGGCAGCTCAAATAAAAGCACTATGTTCAGCCTAGATGAGCGTGTGGACATGACCCAAACGGTATTTCAAAACTTAAGTAACGTAGTAGTGTTAGGTTTTTCAGGCTTGTTAATGCAGTTTGTACTGGCGCAAAATGCACAAATGGTGATTCGCGGATTACGCGCAACTTCTGATTTCGAATATGAGTTTCAGTTGGCAGGGATGAATCGCAAACTATACCCACAATTCGAGACCCTATTTTTAACGCCTTCTGAACAGTTTATGTTTATTTCTTCTAGTCTGGTCCGCGAAGTGGCTACGCTGGGAGGTGATGTGCACGCGTTTGTATCACCGACCGTTGAAGATGCCATTAAGCAAAAGTTAGGAGATTGATGTGGCGTTAATGATTACGGATGAGTGCATCAATTGCGACGTGTGTGAACCGGCGTGCCCTAATAATGCCATCTATCAGGGTGAAGAGATTTACGAAATAAACCCGGATTTATGTACTGAATGTGTCGGTCACTACGATAAACCGCAATGTCAGGAAGTATGCCCGATTGACTGCATTCCGTTTAACCCAGATGTGGTCGAAAATAAAGAGCAATTACTCAAAAAATACTACCAGCTCACTGTAGCTAAATAACATTCATTCAATGTTATCGTTAAAATCTTAGGAATATTCAAAATGCGTATGCTACACACCATGCTCCGTGTCGGTAATTTGGAACGCTCAATTAAATTTTATACTGAAGTGCTAGGCATGAAAATATTACGTCAGAATGATTTTCCTGAAGGCAAATTTACGCTTGCCTTTGTGGGTTACGGTACAGAAAGTGAAAGCACAGTGCTTGAGCTTACTTATAACTACGGTGTTGAAAGTTACGATATGGGTAAAGCTTATGGTCATATCGCTATTGAAGTGGATGATGCCTACAAAGCCTGTGAATTAGTTAAAAATGCGGGTGGTAAAGTCATGCGTGAGGCTGGTCCTATGCTACATGGTAGCACCGTGATTGCGTTCGTTCAGGATCCAGATGGTTACAATGTTGAATTTATTCAAGCTGGCACGTACTAGATTCAGTGGATGGTTTGGGTTTTATATTTACTTGAGTGTAATAACGGTGCTTATTACGCAGGCATTACTAATAATTTAGAAGCGCGCTTTTCTGCACACGTTGCGGGAAAAGGTGCGCGTTATACGCGTGCCAATCCACCCATCAAAATCATAGCATCAAAATTATATCCTGATCGCTCTAGCGCAAGCGTAGCTGAAGCGGAATTGAAAAACTTACCTAGACAGAAAAAATTGCAATACTTTGCTGTTTGATTAAATCTTGGCTGCTGCCTGATGGTTATATAACCAATCGATAAAATAAGCCCGAATCGGCTAAAACACATACCCTGTGAGCGAATAGGGACGGTCTCCACCGAGCATATATTTAGTGGTGAAGTTGCGGGTATATGTGCCTGATTTTATTATTCATCATGCCTAAGTTAAAAATCCTCTGACTTTATTAAAGTTAGAGGATTTTTTAGTTTAAGCTGGTCAAGCACTAATGCTTTTGAGCATTAGTCCAATGATTTACGTTTTAGCTGTTGGCTGTGGCGCTGGTGTAGCGCCAAGTCCACTTGAGCCAGTATCGCGTGGTGGACTCGCTTTACTTTGTGTAGGTTTAGGTGGGCGCACTGGTATGCCCGCCATAATGTCATTGATTTGATCGGCATCTATCGTCTCGAATTCCATCAAGGCCGCCATCATCGCTTCTACTTTGTCACGATTATCTTCCAGCAGTTTACGGGCTAAACCATATTGCTCGTCTAATATGCGTCTAATTTCCGCATCTACTTTCTGTTGCGTAGCTTCAGAGACCGTCTTCGAGCTCATGTTGCCGAACATCGAGTCTTGCTCACTACCAGCATATACCATCGTGCCCAGCGCATCAGACATACCATAACGGGTAACCATGTCGCGGGCTAGCTTAGTCGCACGTTCAAAGTCATTAGATGCACCAGTAGACATTTGGTGCATAAACAACTCTTCAGCAATGCGACCACCAAATAGAATAGAAATTTCCTCTAGCATTTTATCTTTGTAATTACTGATGCGGTCAAACTCCGGCAATTGCCATGTTAAACCCAATGCCCAGCCACGCGGCATAATTGTAACTTTATGCACAGGGTCAGCTTTCGGTAGCAACTTAGCTACTACTGCATGGCCGGATTCGTGATAAGCGGTATTTCTACGCTCTTCTTCACGCATCACCATCGATTTACGCTCTGGACCCATGTAGATTTTGTCTTTGGCATCTTCAAAGTCTTGCATATCTACCGTGCGCTTGTTACGACGCGCGGCAAATAGCGCAGCTTCATTCACCAAGTTAGCTAAATCCGCACCAGAGAAACCAGGAGTACCACGCGCTAAAATATCTGCTTTCACATCAACATCAATCGGCACTTTACGCATGTGCACCATTAAAATTTGTTCACGGCCTTTAATGTCAGGTAATGACACCATCACTTGGCGGTCAAAGCGGCCTGGGCGAAGCAAGGCTTTGTCTAACACATCCGCCCGGTTCGTTGCGGCAATCACAATAACGCCAGAGTTACCTTCAAAACCATCCATCTCAACCAATAATTGATTCAAGGTTTGCTCGCGCTCATCGTTGCCACCGCCAGTGCCAGATCCACGGCTACGACCAACGGCATCAATTTCATCAATGAAGATAATGCATGGTGAACTCTTCTTTGCCTGCTCAAACATGTCGCGCACGCGGGACGCGCCTACACCAACAAACATCTCTACAAAATCAGAACCTGAAATGGTAAAGAAAGGCACTTTAGCCTCACCTGCAATGGCGCGCGCTAAGAGCGTTTTTCCTGTACCTGGAGGACCAACCATCAATACGCCGCGTGGAATTCTACCGCCCAATTTTTGAAACTTAGTTGGGTCGCGCAAGAATTCTACAATTTCCGTAACTTCTTCTTTAGCTTCATCGCAACCAGCAACATCAGCAAATGTGGTTTGATTATTACTTTCATCCAATTGGCGTGCTTTGCTTTTTCCAAAAGAAAATGGACCGCCGCCTTTGCCGCCGCCTTGCATCTGGCGCATAAAAAACACCCAAACACCAATTAATAATATCATTGGAAACCATGAAACAAAAATGCTCATAAGGAACGATTGTTCTTCATCGGGTTTGGCTTCAACCGAAACATTGTTCTTCAGTAAATCAGACACTAGCCAAGGGTCAGAGGGTGCATAGGTATTGAATTTTTTACCATCATGCGTTGTGCCATGCAAAACCCGACCGTCAATCTGCACTTTAGCAATACGCCCATCTTTAACTTCTTGAATAAATTGTGAATATACCACTTGGTTATCTGCGCCGTTTTTCACGCCAGAAAGATTGAAAATAGCCAATAACACCATCGCAATAGCCAACCAAATGGCAATATTCTTAAATATGTTGTTCAAAATCTTATTCCTTTTTAAAAAGGGTAAACCTAACTTGCATTTTATGCTTAAAACTAGTTATCTGACCATTTAATAACGCTATTAATAAGGCTCTAATATAAATCTAAAGTTATAGTTATCAGTTGAAACGTAAAGTGACGAGCTTCTATTTGCGACCCAGTCCTAACAAATATACCTCATTACTTCTACCGCGTGATGCTTTTGGTTTACGCGTCACTACTTTATCAAAAGATGAGCGCATGTTTTGTAAAATATCTTCAAAACCTTCACCAATAAAGACTTTGACCAAAAAATTGCCGCTTGGTTTCAAGCATTCCTTACTAAACTCTAATGCTAACTCGGTTAAATACGCTGCACCAGCTTGATCAACAATTGTGATGCCAGTGATATTGGGTGCCATATCTGCGATTACAAGGTCAGCTTGCTTGCCATTTAAACTATTTTCCAATTGTTTTAATATCGCATCTTCGCGAAAGTCACCTTTAATAAACTCCACGCCTTTAATTGGCTCCATATCCAGCAAATCTAACGCGATAATCCGCCCCTGGCCTTTTAGGCGCTGTACTGCCACTTGCGACCAGCTACCCGGTGTTGCACCTAAGTCGACAATGGTCATGCCCGGCTTAATGAGTTTATCCTTGTCGTCAATTTCAGTGAGTTTATAAGCGGCTCGCGCACGGTACCCTTCTTTTTGCGCGCGTTTAACATACTCATCGTTGATATGTTCATGTATCCAAGCTTTGCTGGAAGGTTTTAGTTTCATCTGTTAAACTGTTCGCCTATATAGATCAATAAGATACTTAAGAAGAAATCTGAGTGAATTCAAAACAAATTAGCTACTTACGTAGCCTTGCTCATAACTTAAACCCTGTCGTTATGATAAGCAATAACGGCTTATCAGAGGGCGTTTTAAAAGAGCTTAACGTGTGCTTAGACGCGCATGAACTGATTAAAATTAAAGTGATGGTAGATGATAAAGCGGTACGCTCACAATTACTTGCCGACATTTGCCAACAAACTATGGCAACTGCGGTACACCATATTGGTAAACAATTAGTGATTTATCGTCAATCAACTAAACCAAAAATTGTGATTCCAAAATAAAGGCATTGCGAATAAAAGCATGGCCAGCATGGGCGCTAGATTTATTTAGCGCCTATTTTTTTCCAAAAATAGGCTATCTAGCGCGTAATACCACTACAAAACCTAGTAAGCATTGCATCACGTAGCTAATGCTCGCTACACCATGCCAAGTTTTAAATCGATCAGCAAATACACTCTGCATCACATCGCCTGGCATTGCATCTATTTTTAATTGCGCCAATATTGGTTGAATGCCAAAATGGCCTGCAACGACCAGTAATAACATGACCAATATCGCCCAAAAATACGATTGCTTAAGTGCTAATGTGCCGTAAGAAAATAAGCGATGTATCAGTAAATAAAATGCTGAAAACAAGCCTAAGTATGAAACGTAATTAAAAAACTTGCCAGCCAATTGGCCCGCCAACTGGCTGTCAGGTAAGGTCTTAAATAGTACGTAGGCGGCAGCGCCTGTTGTCCACAAAGCACCGACCCACATGGTGATGATAATGAGCGAAAACTTAGCTGACCAATGATTCATAGTTGTCTTTTCTTACCCATGTTGTTTGCTTACACTTACAGTGTCGTTTAAGTTAAATGTACTGCACATCTAGTATTTCATACTCTTTAACACCACCTGGTGCCATTACCTCAGCCACGTCACCTTCTGACTTACCAATCAGGCCGCGAGCAATCGGTGAGCTGATGGAAATTTTACCATTTTTAATATCGGCTTCATCATCACCCACAATTTGATAAGTAATCATGCCGCCACTATTTAAATCTTCGATTCTGACCGTTGATCCGAACACGCAGCGACCTTCGGCATGCAAAGTGGTAGGGTCAATAATCATGGCATTAGAAAGTTTTGCTTCAATTTCCGCAATTCGACCTTCAATAAAGCTTTGGCGCTCTTTAGCCGCTTCATACTCAGCATTTTCAGATAAATCACCTTGGGCACGCGCTTCTGCAATCGCCTGAATAATGTAAGGCCTATCCACGCTACGCAAGCGCAATAATTCTTCTCTTAATTGCGCTGCACCTTTAACGGTAACGGGTATTTGAGTAACTGCCATGTTGCCTAACCTTGATATAAAAAATAAACCACACCCAAACTGAGTGTGGCTTTAAAGTTTAAAATTAATTAATGTTGTTAAAGTGTATTTTAAGCGAGCTTTTTATGCAAGTCTTGCAGCGACTCTACAGTCAGCTCTTGCATGTGCGCCATACCAACACAAGCGGCTTTAGCACCGGCAATCGTTGTATAGTAAGTCACTTTATTTTGCAAAGCACTACGACGAATTTCGTAAGAATCTGCCACCGCACGCTTATCTTCAGTCACATTCACAATAAAGCTAATGTCGCCATTTTTAATCATGTCAACAATATGCGGACGACCTTCTGCCACTTTGTTCACTGATGCTACCTTTAGGCCATTAGCGTTTAATGCTACCGCTGTGCCCTTCGTGGCTACCAAGCTAAAGCCTAGTTGATCTAAGGCTTCTGCAATTTCAACCGCCTTCAAATAATCTTCTTTACGCACGCTAATAAATGCTCTGCCGCCTTCTGGTAATTTGGTCGATGCGCCCAGTTGTGCTTTTAAGAAAGCTTCAGCAAACGTAGCGCCAACGCCCATGACTTCGCCAGTTGACTTCATCTCGGGGCCTAAAATAGTATCTACGCCTGGGAATTTAATAAATGGGAATACCGCCTCTTTTACTGAGTAAAATGGAGGAATAATCTCACGCGTTACGCCTTGCTCTTTAAGTGACATGCCTATCATGCAGCGCGCAGCAATTTTAGCCAGTTGTAAGCCACAAGCTTTTGAAACAAACGGTACTGTACGTGATGCTCTTGGGTTTACTTCAAGCACAAATACGGTTTCGCCCTGAATTGCAAATTGCACGTTCATTAAGCCAACTACGCCTAAAGTACGCGCCATTTGTTTGGTTTGCTCACGCAATTCATCTTGCAACTTAGGCGACAAGCTATAAGGCGGTAATGAGCAGGCTGAGTCGCCAGAGTGCACACCAGCTTGTTCAACGTGTTCCATAATGCCGCCGATAATCACATCGCCAGTGTTATCACAGAGCGCGTCTACATCGACTTCAAGCGCGTCGTTCAAAAATCTATCCAATAATACTGGCGATTCATTAGAAACTTTTACTGCTTCACGCATATAACGTTCAAGTTGCGACTGCTCTTGTACGATTTCCATCGCACGACCACCAAGCACATAAGAAGGACGTACCACTAGTGGATAACCAATTTCTAAAGCTAAGCGTACAGCATCTTCTGGCGTTCTTGCTGTACGGTTTGGCGGTTGCTTTAAGCCAAGCTCTTGCAACATTTTTTGGAAGCGCTCGCGGTCTTCAGCTTTATCAATCGCATCTGGTGTAGTGCCGATAATGGGCACACCCGCTTTTTCTAAAGCACGCGCAAGTTTTAGTGGCGTTTGACCACCGTATTGCACAATGACACCCACTGGTTTCTCAAGCGCAACGATTTCTAATACATCTTCAAGTGTCACTGGCTCAAAATACAAGCGGTCTGAAGTGTCGTAGTCGGTAGAAACCGTTTCAGGATTACAGTTCACCATAATGGTTTCATAGCCATCCTCACGCATGGCAAACGCCGCGTGTACACAGCAATAATCAAACTCAATGCCTTGGCCGATTCTATTCGGTCCACCACCCAAAATCATAATCTTTTTGTTATTGGTTGGCGTAGCTTCGCACTCTTCTTCATAAGTAGAGTACATATAAGCGGTATTGGTCGAAAACTCTGCCGCACAAGTATCTACGCGTTTATACACAGGGCGCACTTGCAAAGCTTGACGATAAGCACGCACCGCATGTTGATCGGTATTCAATAATGTCGCTAAACGGCGATCTGAAAAGCCGCTACGTTTTAATTTAAGCATTGCTGGTTTATCTAAATCAGCAATTTGCTTACCTTTTAGCGCTTGTTCTCTATCAATAATATCTTTAATTTGCACTAAAAACCAAGTGTCAATTTTAGAAATATCATACACTTCTGCAATCGTCATCCCCATTCTAAAGGCATCGCCCACGTACCAAATACGCTCTGGTCCTGGAACGCCCATTTCTTTGGTAATGGTATCTAAATCTGTGGTTTTTTCGTCTAAACCATCAACGCCAACTTCCAAGCCGCGCAAGGCTTTTTGGAAAGATTCTTGAAAAGTACGGCCAATCGCCATCACTTCACCAACAGACTTCATTTGCGTCGTTAAACGCGAATCAGCCTGTGGGAATTTTTCAAAAGCGAAGCGTGGAATCTTAGTCACCACATAATCAATAGAAGGCTCAAATGAGGCAGGTGTAGCACCGCCAGTAATCTCATTACGTAGCTCATCTAAAGTAAAACCTACCGCTAATTTAGCGGCAACTTTTGCAATCGGGAAACCTGTTGCTTTTGATGCCAGTGCAGATGAACGCGAAACGCGCGGGTTCATCTCGATGACTATCATACGGCCATCAACAGGATTGATGGCAAACTGCACGTTTGAACCGCCTGTATCCACACCGATTTCACGCAACACTGCCAATGAAGCATTGCGCATGATTTGATATTCTTTATCAGTCAGCGTTTGTGCTGGCGCCACGGTGATTGAGTCACCCGTATGCACGCCCATTGGGTCTAAATTTTCAATTGAACAGATGATGATGCAGTTATCCGCTGAATCGCGCACCACTTCCATCTCATACTCTTTCCAACCGAGTAGTGACTCTTCAATCAATAACTCTTTAGTAGGCGAAGCATCTAGGCCGCGCTCACAAATTGTCATGAATTCTTCACGATTATAAGCAATACCGCCGCCACTACCGCCCATGGTAAATGATGGACGAATAATCGCTGGATAGCCAATTTGCGGCTGCACTTGCAAGGCTTCTTCCATGCTATGTGCAATCACTGAGCGCGCAGAAGCCAAGCCAATTTTGGTCATTGCTTCTTTGAATTTTTGGCGATCTTCCGCTTTATCAATCGCATCTTTAGACGCGCCTATCATTTCAACATTGTATTTTTCTAATACGCCGTGCTTATCTAAATCAAGCGCGCAATTCAATGCCGTTTGTCCGCCCATGGTTGGCAGCAAAGCCTCTGGACGCTCTTTGGCGATGATTTTTTCAACCACTTGCCATGTGACTGGCTCAATGTAAGTCGCATCAGCCATTTCAGGATCAGTCATAATCGTGGCTGGGTTAGAGTTCACCAAAATAACGCGATAACCTTCTTCACGAAGCGCTTTACACGCTTGCGCGCCAGAGTAATCAAACTCGCAAGCTTGACCAATGACGATTGGGCCTGCACCAATAATTAGAATAGATTTAATATCTGTACGCTTAGCCATTAGCTTGCCTTCCCTTGTTCTAATTTTGCTGCTATCATCATGCTAATGAAGCGATCAAACAAATAACTCATTTCAGTTGGACCTGGGCTTGCTTCAGGGTGACCCTGAAAACTAAACGCAGGTTTATCGGTGCGTGCAATACCTTGCAAGCTGCCATCAAACAATGACACATGCGTGGTTTGGATGTTGGCTGGCAGCGTTGCTGCATCTACTGCAAAGCCATGATTTTGGCTGGTGATGTAAACACGTTTAGATTCAACATCTTGCACAGGATGGTTTGCGCCATGATGGCCAAACTTCATTTTGTGCGTTTTAGCATCGCTGGCTAAAGCTAACAATTGATGGCCTAAACAAATACCAAAAGTCGGCACACCCGTCTCTACAATAGTTTTAATCGCTGCAATGGCGTAATCACAAGGGGCAGGATCACCAGGGCCGTTAGATAAAAATACGCCATCAGGCTTGTAAGCTAAGGCCTCTGCGGCTGAGGTTTGCGCTGGTAATACCGTTACCTTGCAACCGCGAGAAACCAACATGCGTAAAATATTACGCTTTACACCATAATCGTAAGCGACCACATGAAACTGTGCTGCTGGCGCTACTGCGAAACCTTCACCAAGCGCCCATTCACCTTCAGTAAACTCGTAAGCGTGATCACAAGTCACCACTTTAGCTAAGTCCATGCCAGACAAACCAGGGAAGCCAGCAATCAAGCTAGTCGCCAATGCAATCGCCTTAGTTTCATCCGCTTCACCTGCAATAATGGCACCCGCTTGCGCACCTTTTTCGCGCAAAATACGGGTTAATTTACGGGTGTCAATATCTGCAATCGCCACCACATTATGAGCCACTAAATACTCAGTTAATGATTGGGTGTTTCTAAAATTGCTATGGATAAGTGGCAAGTCACGAATAATCAAGCCGCTAGCGTACACTTGACCAGACTCTACGTCTTCAAGATTTACGCCGTAATTGCCGATGTGCGGGTAAGTAAGCGTAACGATTTGTTTGGTATAGGATGGATCAGTGAGTATTTCTTGGTAGCCAGTCATTGAGGTGTTAAATACAACCTCACCGACTGTTTGGCCTGTAGCAGCATGGCCAGCAGCACCAATTGATGTACCACGAAACACAGTTCCATCTGCAAGTACGAGTATGGCGGGCAGGTTTTGTGACACGGTAACTCCTTGTTTTACAGCGTTAATTAATTTTTTGCTCTTAGGCCATCATGAACGGATGGCAGATACGCAAAACGGGATGAGTTTTTATACTCTTCCCGTTTCAGAATTAACGAATTATAGCGAAACCCGACTGAGATTTCAACGACACATTGCAAATAGGTGTTTTCGATAATAATTGGAAATAGAAAAAATTGTCATGCGGGGCTAGCAGTAAATAATGTCATTCCATAATCTATTACAGCTTACTGCTGACCACTAATTTTTTGCATCAATAAATTTTCAACATCAATTTCATTAAAAGGCCATCCAATTTCGGCGCCGCTATCTAACCTTTTTAGAACTGGAATTTTGACTTCGTAAAGTTCGAGTAATGTTGCATCGTCGGCAATTTCAACTTTCGCCCATTGCATGTCGTAACGATGCGCTAAGCTTGCGACTATGGATTCCGCATGCTCACACAGATGGCAGTGTGAAGTGGTGTATAAATAAAGCTGTATCGTCATATTTGCTATATATACAAGCCAGATTAGAGGCTAAGAAGATGAATTTTAATTAAAATTAATAATTAACGTTAAAAGTCAGCTAAAAATTTTAGAGTTCGCTAAAAAGTAAATCATAATAGCGTTGTTTTTTGTGTTCAAGCACTTCGTTAGCCAACATTGTTTACAGGTCATTATGGCAGAAATTCCAGAATCTAAAGAGAGTTTGAGTGTAAGCCTGCAACAGGTAATTTCGCTATTGGAAAAGCATAAGCTGGTTGAGGCTCTCCTACATAAACAGGCGATGCCGAAGCAAGATCTTGTTGAATCTATTTTACATAAGCAAAATCTTTACGAACTGCAAAAAAAACTAGACGTACTACACTCGGCAGACATTGCGAGCATTCTGGAGGCGCTACCTTTAGAGCAGCGTCTTGACGTTTGGGAGTTAGTTAAAGCCGACCGCGATGGGGATATTCTTTTAGAAGTATCCGATGCGGTTCGCCAAACACTGATTGCCGATATGAACTCGGATGAGTTGCTGGCGGCCGCTGAGCAACTAGATACTGATGAGTTGGCTGACTTAGCTCCAGACTTGCCGAAAGATGTACTCCAAGATCTTTTAGATAACTTAGATACACATAATCGTGCACGCTTGCAGTCAGCACTGTCTTATTCAGAAGACGCTGTAGGTGCGATTATGGACTTTGATATCATCACGATTCGTGAAGATATTACCTTAGAAGTCGCTTTGCGTTATATGCGTCGCCTAGGTAGTTTACCAGACCATACCGATAAGTTATTTGTGGTCGATAGGGATAACATACTCCGTGGCGTATTGCCTCTTAAACGTTTGGTTGTGAGTGATTTAGACGCGAGCGTGGCTGATGTGATGTCAGAAGATGCGGTGACGTTTCACCCTGAAGATATTGCCGACGAAGCGGCTAAAGCTTTTGAGCGCTACGATCTGGTGACTGTGCCCGTGGTGGATGAAAATAATAAATTGGTCGGGCGTGTGACGGTCGATGCGGTCATGGACTATATTCGTAACGTGACAGAAAGTGATTTGCTTTCAATGGCAGGTTTACGTGAAGAGGAAGACTTTTTCGCGTCTATTTGGAAGTCTGTACAAAACCGTTGGGCTTGGTTGGCGCTTAATTTAATGACTGCTTTGGTTGCATCGCGTGTCATCGGCTTGTTTGAAGGCTCAATTGAAAAGATTGTAGCGTTAGCCGCTTTAATGCCAATCGTAGCGGGTATTGGCGGCAATTCAGGTAATCAAACCACCACTATGATAGTACGTGGTTTAGCCTTAGGGCAAGTGGCATCACACAATATGAAGGCGCTCATTACCAAAGAGCTTGGCGTAGCCCTGTTAAATGGTCTGGTATGGGGCGGTGTGCTTGCCGTAGTGGCTTATGCGCTGTACGGCAATTATCAATTAGGCTTGGTGATGATGGCGGCTATGACACTCAACCTATTACTAGCGGCATTGATGGGGGTGATGATACCGCTTACCATGATTAGATTCGGACGCGACCCAGCGGTGGGTTCTAGCGTATTGATTACCGCCGTCACAGATAGCGGCGGTTTTTTTATCTTTCTAGGTTTAGCGACAGTCTTTCTTTTATAGCAGATAGCGCGATTTTTGTGCGAAACATCTGAAGGTGTAGTTTAATAAAAATCTAATAACAGCGATGAAATTAAAGCAATTTTGCATCAAAAGACCTGCCCTGCGAGGCAATAGGGGCGGGCTTCCTAGGGCATCTTTTTTTAGCCTTTTTATGCCATGATAATGTTGTCACAACACAATCAAAACTTGAATCGCCCCTATTGGTGATTGTAGGCACTTAGCGCAAGGGAAAATAAAGCGAATAGTACGACTTTTTACTCAAGGGTTTTTATCAAGGTTTTTTAGTCAAAAATAAAACGAAGCATGTTGAATACTGATTCAGATGCTTATATAAGATGGTGATAGAGGTGGCCTAGAATGAATCAAGAGATACAGTTAATCTGGCAGGAGCTGCTGACCGATCTAACTACGCCTGTAGCGTTATGGCAGTTTTCCATTATTGCCTGTGCTTGCGCCATTGCTTTGGCAATCAATGGCATCTTGCGCACTTATGTCATGCGTAATGCCCCAGAAAACTGGAAAATTGGCATTGGTGGTGTTAACCGTGTTTTGTTTCCACTGACCACACTTATTCTCGTACAAATTGGCAAGGTTGCTTTAGGTCATTGGCAACATACCAGTTTGCTACAGCTGGCTGTTACGTTGTTATTTGCGATGGCAGCAATTCGCTTAGTGGTTTATGCCGTGCGCTATATCTTGGCACCAAGTGGCTTACTTAAAACGCTGGAAAATAGTATTTCGAGTTTAATTTGGCTGGTGCTGGCATTGCATTTAAGCGGACTGCTACCGCAGCTGCTAAACGCGCTCGAAGATGTTACCTTTACCCTCGGCAAGCGTCCAATGAACCTCTTGCTAGTGCTGCAAGCCTTATTCACCATCATCGCCACGCTATTTATTGCTTTATGGATTAGCCGTATCATTGAAAATAAATTGATGCAAACCGAGCAAGTGAACATGAATTTACGTGTTGTATTTTCAAAGTTATTACGCATCTTTTTATTATTCATTGCCGTACTTATTGCATTGTCGGCGGTTGGTTTAGACATCACCATGCTTTCGGTATTTGGTGGGGCGATCGGCGTGGGTTTGGGTTTTGGTTTGCAGCGGATCGCCAGCAATTACGTGAGCGGCTTTATTATCCTGCTGGATAAATCGATGCAAATTGGTGATGTTGTTACGATAGATACTCACTATGGCATTGTGAGCGATTTGCGCACGCGGTATCTCGTGTTGCGTAAGCTAGACGGAACGCAGGTCATTATCCCCAATGAAACCTTAATCATCAACCCAGTGATTAATCATTCATTTTCAGATCATAAAGCCCGTGTGCAAATGGATATTCTAGTGAGCTATGACAGCCCGCTTGAACTAGCGATGGCGTTGGTATCAGATATTGCTAATCGCCACCCTCGTATTTTGGAGGAGCCGTTGCCAGTGGTACTCGTCAAAGGCTTTGGCGAGAGCGGCATTAATTTAATGCTTTCAATCTGGATACCTGATCCAGAGGAGGGCTCAGCATTGTTGCAATCGGAAATTTATCTGGAAGTCTGGCGTGCGTTTCAGGCAAACAAAATCTCCATACCATATCCTCAACGTGAGGTTCGCATCATAGGTGAATTAACTGGCCTGACTAGCCATGCCTGAGTATGCTGTTTATTAGACATAAACTTTCCGACACGTAAAAAAGCACAAATAAAAAAACCCGCAGAAGCGGGTTTTTTTAAGCTAAACTTAATGTTATTTAAGTTTAGTTTCTTTGTATAAAACATGTTTACGAACCACTGGATCAAATTTCTTGATTTCCATTTTACCTGGCATCGTACGTTTGTTTTTAGTAGTGGTATAAAAATGGCCTGTACCAGCACTTGATTCTAATTTAATTTTTTCACGCATGACTCAAATTCCTTATTTGGCTAAATAAATTTAGCGCTTAGATTTTTTGACCGTCAGCACGCATACCAGCAAGAACAGCATCAATGCCGTTTTTGTCGATAGTACGTAAAGCAGCATTAGTAATACGCATGCTTACCCAGCGGTTTTCGCTCTCAACCCAAAATTTGCGGTTTTGCAAATTAGGTAAAAAACGGCGTTTTGTTCTGTTGTTAGCGTGAGAAACATTGTTACCCACCATTGGCTTTTTGCCAGTTACCATACATACACGTGCCATGGTTAAATCTCCAAACTTCTGCTTTTTCGAAAGACCGCAATTATAGTATGAAAGCCAATATTATCTCAAGGTAAATCTGAATAATATTTATGCTTTATTTGCTAAATGCACTGCATTACGCAAATAAAGCCAGTTGCCATACTAAAAGCAGCAATATTTAATGTTTACCAGTACTACCAAAGCCACCTTCGCCACGTTCACTGGTATCAAAATCATCCACTAAATGAAACTCTGCTTGCACGACCGGCACAATAATAAGCTGGGCGATACGTTCCATCGGGTTAAGTTCAAATGCCGCATTGCTACGGTTCCAACACGACACCATTAGCTGGCCTTGATAATCCGAATCAATGAGCCCAACCAAATTGCCCAGCACAATACCATGTTTATGGCCCAAACCAGAGCGCGGTAAAATGAGCGCCGCATAATAGATGTTATCCAAGTGAATCGCTATGCCAGTGGGAATTAACGTAGTTTCACCAGCTTGCAGGGTAATCGGAGCGTCGATGCAGGCCCGTAGATCTAGCCCAGCGGAACCCGTGGTCGCATAAGCTGGCATTTGCTGGTGTAAGCGATCATCTAAGATTTTTAAATCGACGATAATTTTCATATTGTTCTCAATAATTAAGTGCGGATAAATAATTTTAACGATATTAAACACTAATTAATCAAGAAAATCACTATGGCGATTCTTTTACTTTGTAAGTAAAATCCACCCAGACTAAAAGGGAGCGTAATTATGATGTATCAAGTTTTTAAAATAAAAAAATTAACAAGTCAGCTAATGTTAGCAGGACTAATGAGTACCGCAATGCAAGCGATGGCCGATGATGCTGCATCGGTAGAACAAAACTCGATTACGCTGTCGCCAGTAGTGCTCACCGGCACGCGCATTGAGCAAAATAGTTTTGATTTGCCGATGTCGATTGATGTGGTAGATGCAGAGAAAATTCAAGAAGGTCAGTTAAAAGTCAATATTTCAGAGAGTTTGACTCGTGTGCCCGGAATTGTTGCGCTAGCTCGCGGCCACTACGCTCAAGATATACAAATATCAACTCGTGGCTTTGGCGCACGATCTGCTTTTGGTGTACGTGGTATTCGTCTTTATGCTGATGGCATCCCACTCACTATGCCAGATGGTCAGGGCCAAGCAGGTACTTTTGATTTGGGTTCAGCCAAAAGCATAGAGGTAATGCGCGGTCCATTCTCAGCACTTTATGGCAATTCCTCTGGTGGTGTGGTGCAAATATTTACCGTAGATGGCCCCAAAGATCCAACCGTGAGTAGCTCATTGACGACGGGCAGTTATGGTACTAACCGTGAATCTGTAAAGATTGGTGGTACAAACGGTGATTTTAATTACAACATTGATTATTCACATTTTGAAAGTGATGGCTATCGAGATCACAGTGCCGTTCGTAGGGACTTATTTAACGCGAAGATTGGTATTCAGCTTAATGAAGATACGCGTCTGACTGTTCTTGCAACATATATGGATCAGCCTTTAGCACAAGATCCACAAGGGTTGAATGCCTCAGACTTCCGAAGCAATCCAACTTCTGTTGTGACAAAAACAAATACTTTTAATACCCGTGTTGAGCGTAGTCAGTCTCAGATCGGTGCAAAACTAGAACATGATTTTGATGGTAATAACAAAGTAAGTTTTATGGGTTATGGTGGTGTCCGCGACAACTTACAATATCAATCAGTGGGGGCAAATGTTTATCCTGCCCCACCGCCTACGGTTGTTAAACGACCTAATGGTTCAATATCAACGCTTGCAACTGGCACAGCGCTTACCTTAAAAGGTTCAAGTGCTTTCTACTATAAAGATACTAGTGGAGGAAACTTGGTGCAAAATGGCAACGCTGGCGGCGTTGTCCAAGTGAATCGCGACTTCGGTGGTGCAGATCTGCGATATAGCCACAAAGGAACTCTAGCGGATGGGCCGTATAGCATTACAGTTGGAATGAATTTCGATACTATGACTGATGCGCGTACTGGCTACGACAATTTTATTGTAAACCCAGGCATACTTATTCCACACACAGACAGCTCTATTGCTTATGTATGTGGCTCTGAGGTCACCTGTGGTGTAAAGGGCCAGTTACGTCGTAATGAAGATCAGAAAGCATGGGACTTTGACCAATATTTACAAGCTGAATGGTCGCCTTCTTCACGCTGGAATCTATTGGCCGGTCTTCGCCACAATAGTGTGCACATTTCAACAGACGATAATTTCCTTATAAATGGAGATGGAAGTGGTAGCGCCAATTTTTCGAAGACTACGCCAGTCATAGGTGCGCTATTTAAGCTCAACGAGATGGTGAATTTGTATGCCAATGCAGGAAAAGGTTTTGAAACACCGTCACTAGTTGAGGTGGCCTACCTGCCAGGAGGCCTTGGTGGCTTTAATGCTAATTTGAAACCAGCGACCAGCAACAATTACGAAGTTGGCACCAAAGCTTTTCTTGGTAACAATACTAGGGCGACTTTAGCTTTTTTTAAAACAGATACCCAAAACGAAATTGTTGTTGCTGATAATACCAATGGTCGGTCGTCTTATCAGAATGCCGGGGGTACTGAGCGAAAAGGGGCTGAACTTACGGTAGATTCTGATTTTGGACACGGTTTTTCTGGGTATGCGGCTTATGCATATTTGGATGCAAAATATAGTGATTCATTTTGCTCTGGCTTTATTGCCGCGACTCAAACATCATGCTCCACGGGTAAAGGCACTTGGGTGCTTAACGGCAAGGCCATTCCCGGCGCATATCATCAAACTGCTTACGCGGAAATTAGCTGGAAATATGCTCCTGTTGGTTTTACTACCGCCATTGAAGCGCGTGGTGCTAGCAAAGTTTACGTTGATGATAAAAAGACTGAATCAGCGCCTGGCTACGCTATCGCCAGTTGGCGTGGTGGTTTTGCCCAGAATATCCACAATTGGCACTTTGGCGAGTTT
Organism: uncultured Pseudomonadota bacterium; assembly: GCA_903846555.1. Classification (GTDB taxonomy): domain Bacteria; phylum Pseudomonadota; class Gammaproteobacteria; order Burkholderiales; family Methylophilaceae; genus Methylotenera. The sequence continues at coordinate 18,336 of CAINBI010000102.1, read as the reverse complement.
GTGCGTGTTGAGAATTTGTTTGAACGAAATTATGCGAGTTCCGTGAAGGTTAACGATAGCAGTTCGCAATATTTCGAGCCGGGCGCTGGCCGTAATTGGTTGCTAGGTTTGAATGCTGCGTATAGTTTTAAATAGCATTTACAAGTTACAGCATGCCTGCCACATGCTGTAATAATAATCTGGCAACTTCAATTTTAGGGGCGCGCTCTAAAGGATGCGCGCCATTTTCATCAAGCAGCGTTACGTTATTTTCATCACTGCCCAAGGCCTCGCCTGCTAAATTTGCCACCATCAGTGGCAATTTTTTTGCCTTACGTTTAGCCCCTGCATATTCCAGCAGGTTCTCAGTTTCCGCCGCAAAGCCTACGCAGAAAGGTGCATTGGGTAAGCTGGCGACTTCTGCCAGAATGTCTTTATTACGGGTGAGCTCTATGCTGAGGGTAGATGAGTTTTTTTTGATTTTTTCGGACTGCTGAGTCACTGGGCGGTAATCTGCCACGGCGGCCACTGCGATAAAAATATCTTGCTGGATGATATTGCTCATCACCGCATCGTACATTGCGTTGGCGCTTTCGGCTTTAATCTTGGTCACACCTATAGGCGTGTTAAGCGTAGTTGCGCCACTGACTAATGTGACCTCTGCGCCCATATCTGCCGCCACTTGGGCGATGGCATAACCCATTTTTCCGCTGCTCAGATTAGTCATGGCGCGCACTGGATCTAGCATTTCTAGCGTGGCCCCGGCAGTAATTAGTACGCGTTTGCCAGCGAGTAATTTAGGCGTAAAGTGGGCGTTGACTAATGCGAGTAAGGCTTCAGCTTCCAGCATTCTGCCTAAGCCGATTTCACCGCAGGCTTGTTCACCACTATCTGGCCCTAAAATGCTGATGCCATCGGCCTTGAGTTGATTAATATTGCGCTGGGTTGCTGGGTTTTCCCACATTTGTTTGTTCATTGCAGGAGCCACTAATAGCGGGCAATCTCTGGCTAAACATAGTGTAGAGAGCAGGTCATCCGCACGACCCTGCACCAGTTTAGCCATAAAGTCTGCACTGGCTGGGGCAAGCAAAATAGCGTCGGCACGACGCGACAACTCAATATGCGGCATACCGTTGCTAATGCTACTATCCCACATCTCAATAAATACTGGCTTGCCAGACAATGCCTGCATCGTGACTGGCGTGATGAATTGGCATGCGGCGGCTGTCATCACCACTTGAACATCAGCGCCTGCTTTAACAAGTAGGCGTAGCAGCTCAGCCGCCTTATAAGCCGCGATGCCGCCAGTGATGCCTAAAACTAAATGTTTGTTTTGTATAAAATGCATGGTGATTGTGTGTTGTAATAATGACAGTTTAAAGTTTCATAATGTTGTTAAGTTTAGCATGGCCTTATGCAGGTCATGCAAGAATGTGGTTTATGCAGCTTTGCTTGGATGCGATTGAAACCTTAATTTCACCCACAAAAGCTTATGCCATATTACAAAGGTAATGTTAAAGGTAAAAATAATGTGGCAGAAACTCCGAATCATTACTTTATTGCTAATACTGGCAACCGTGGTGCAGCAAGCTTGGCTGGATAAAGCTGATTTAGCTTGGCAACATAATCTCTATGTTGCAGTATATCCAGTGAATGCTGATGGCAGCCCAAAGGTGAGTGCCTACTTACGCACACTAACCCGCGACGACTTTGAGCCGGTGGCGGATTACTTTGCTGAAGAGGCCGCGTCTTATCATTTAGGCTTACGTAGGCCGATTGAAGTGCAACTAGGCGCACAAGTTGGTGAGATTCCACCTGCGCCGCCGATAAATAACAATGTTTTAAGCAATATTTTCTGGAGTTTAAAGTTCAGAGTTTTTGCTTGGCGCAACAGTCCTAACGTCAATGTTAAGCCAGATATTCGTCTGTACTTGCTTTACTACGACCCTGCCACCAGTCCTAGACTAAGTCATTCTACCGCGTTGAATAAAGGTCGTATTGGCCGCGTTAATTTGTTTGGCGAAAGTGCTTACAACAAAAAAAATCTAGTAGTTTTGGCACATGAGTTGCTACATACGCTTAATGCCACCGATAAGTATGATCTAAATAACACCTTACCCATTTACCCCGATGGCTTTGCTGAACCTGAAAAAGTGCCGCTTTATCCACAAGATTATGCAGAATTGATGGGCGGGCGGGTTGCAATTAGCGAAACTAAAGCTGAAATACCTAAAAGTCTGAAGTACACTTTATTGGGAGATAAAACCGCGCGTGAAATTGGTTGGCTAAAGTAAGCAACGTGTCCGACAGTCTGGCTGAAACTATAAAGGAATAATCAATGGCAATTACCGATTGGCCCGCCGCAGAGCGTCCGCGTGAAAAGCTGCTGGAACTTGGTGTGGAGGCTTTATCCGATGCCGAACTGCTCGCTATATTTTTGCGTGTAGGGGTTGTAGGTAAAAGTGCGGTAGATTTAGCGCGAGACCTACTGACGCAATTTGGCAGTTTAAACGGTATTTTTGCCTCACCGCTTAATGAGCTCACCCAAGTACATGGTATAGGCAGCAGTAAATACGTGCAGTTACAAGCCATTTTTGAAATGAGCCGCCGTGCGCTGAATGAACAAATGCAGGTGAAAGATATTCTAAACTCACCCCAACAAGTGCGCGATTATCTGTGTTTAAAGCTAGGAAACTTAACGCGTGAAGTGTTTGTGGTATTGTTTTTGGATGCACAAAATAGAATGGTCAGCACTGAAGAAATGTTCAGCGGCACGCTAAGCCAAACCAGTGTTTACCCGCGCGAAGTGGTTAAGCGAGCATTGCACTACAATGCGGCTAGTGTGATTTTTGCGCACAATCATCCATCAGGTATCGCGCAGCAAAGCCAAGCCGATGAGTTAATCACTAAACAATTAAAACAAGCGCTGGCGCTAGTGGACGTGCGCGTGCTGGATCATTTTGTTGTGGCGGGCAATACGACATTGTCTTTTGCTGAGCGTGGATTGTTGTAGAATAATGACAAGTAATAAGGAGGTTCTATGATTATCGATAACACGCTTTGGCTTAACTTGGCGGTCGCTTTGGGTATAGGTCTGCTTATAGGTGCCGAACGTGAGCGTAACAAGGCGGCCGAGAGCGAGCGTTCCATTGCTGGCATTCGCACTTTTGCCATTGCATCGCTACTTGGCGCAGTGAGTGCACTGGTTGATTTTTGGCTGCTAGTCGCTTCATTATTTTGCGTCACGGTTTTTGCCGCCATTGCTTATTTTGTCAGAAAAGATAAAGACCCTGGCTTGACCACTGAAATTACGCTGGTGTTTACTGTGATTTTGGGCGGCTTAGCCATAAGTGAAGCATCGCTGGCCGCAAGTCTCGCTGTCAGCGCGGCAATACTCCTTGCCGCTAAAGAGCCTATTCACGGCTTTGTCCGCGCCGCAATTACCAAAGATGAAATGATTGATTTTCTGATTCTTGCCGCCGCAACGCTCATTGTTTTACCCCTAGTACCCAATAAATTTATCGGCCCATTCGATGCGATTAACCCACGCAACCTTTGGCTTATCGTGATTTTAGTGATGTTTATTAGTGCGCTTGGACACCTTGCGTTGCGCTGGCTAGGTGGGCGCATCGGCTTACCACTGGTTGGCTTGGTTTCAGGATTTATTTCTAGCATTGCCACGATTGGAGCCATGGGAGAACGCGCTCGAGAAACGCCCGCACTCATCGGCTCAGCCGTGGCTGGCGCGATGCTGTCTAGCTTGGCTACGGTTTTACAACTGGCACTTCTTCTTGCCGCCATACACCCACCCACGCTACAAGCGCTTGCAGCCCCGCTTATTTTTGCTGGCGTTTCCGTGGGCATTTATGGATTAGTGGTGACACTTAGTTCGTTTCATCAAAATGGCGCAGATGTGGAAAAACTAAGTCGATCATTTAGCGTAAAAACAGCACTGATTTTAGCGGCGGTCATTGCCATTGCGCTGGTGACATCAGCCGCTTTGAAATTTTGGTTTGGTCAAGCGGGGTTGGTATTTGCTTCTGGCGTGGCGGGTTTAGCTGATGTCCATGCTCCCACCATTGCCGTTGCTTCGCTAGGTGCGGCAGGTAAGCTAAGCGCAGCAAGCGCGGTGATTCCAATTCTGGTGGCTTTTTCACTTAACGCCACTTCAAAAGCGGTGGCGGCGATGGTGAGTGGCGGCAGCGCATTTTCACGCCAAGTGATTCCAGGCCTGATTCTACAAGTTTCAGCAACTTGGCTTGGCTGGTGGTTGTTTTAAGGGCGATCAGCATTCGTGATGGATGGTGAAGTTAAAGTGAAGCGGGTCTAATACCCTTAAAATACCCATAAAACAGAGGCCCTGTGAGCCAATAGGGACGGGCCTCACAGAGCATTTGTTTTTGTAATATCTTCGGGTTGAATCCCCCGCTGCTTGGGAATAATAGGGGACAGGGGACAGACCACTATTAATTATGGGATTTAGATATGTTGAGCTTAGAAAAACGTGGCCTGTCGCCTAATTATTATTCTGAGTTAAATTCACAATACCCAATCAATTAAACTCCCCAAAATGCGCTAAAATTACCAATCTCGTCAAATAGGCATGATGTAATGGAAATATACAAGCGGACACTCGACGAATTGCGAACAAATGCTATTTTACATTGGCCAGATGAGATTCTTTTGGCGGCAGGGAATGTTAGTGTACTCCCTCTGCTGTTGAAAACTCAAGATGCCTTTATTAGTGTATTGAAGGTTGCTGATAAAACTCCATTATCGTGGATGGAGACACTGAAGCAGAATACTTCGTTAACTGGCCCTCGATTTCTTAAACACTTGATGGTGCTTACTGATCTTGGTGGAGAGGCACTTAACAAGCTCCCACCTTTATCGAAATATGTGCCAAATGGAATTTTGCAGTTTGATTGGGCGGGCAAACCTTACAAATACCAATTTAAGGCAATAAAAGATAAGTGCAGTCTCGCTAACTCCGCCTTAAAAGTAGATTCTAAAAAAATTATTGCTGGTGGAGAAATGACGGACAAAATGGTTGACGTCGCAATGCTCCTTTTATATGGCTCATTGATAACAAATGACACACTACCGCCAGAGGTTAAAGAGAAATGTGTAATTGGTTCATTGATGGGAAATACCGATGAGTTAGAGCGGTTCGTTAAAGAAAGTTACATTCGGGTAAGCCGACAAGTCAGTGGAGCCACTTCCAATGAGCTTGGTCAGCAAGTTCAAAACTACGTTCTTGCAAGGCTTAAACATGAATTGCCGAATGGCTGGATTGTTAAACGCGATTCCACTTTGCACGGAGTAGCTCATAAAGCAGGGGGCGATGAAACCAACTTTGACGTTGTTGCTCAGTCTCCAAAAGGTATGTGTTTTGGTGTTGAGGTTAGCTTTCAAGTGACGACAAATAGCGTCATTGAAAGAAAGTCTCGTGAGGCAGAATCTATGCTGGCAAGCGTTCATAATGCAGGCCATAAAATTTGTTACGTCATCGACGGTGCTGGGAATATAAACATCAGAGCGAATGCAGTCAGCAATCTATGCAACTATAGTGACTGCACGGTTGCAATGTCAGAAGCTGAGATTGCTCATCTCGCTAATTTCATGATGGAATCAGTGGGAATTCGATAGGAAAACGTATGTTGACGTTTGTAGATTTATTTGCTGGGATCGGCGGAATTCGAAAAGGGCTAGAAATTGCTCTTGATGAACGTGGGATCAGATCGCAATGTGTATTTTCAAGTGAGATTAATCCAAAAGCCCAAGAAACCTACAGGCTTAATTACGGGGAAATTCCGCAAGGGGACATAAGGCTAATTGATTCACTTCCAAATCATGATATTTTATTAGCAGGTTTTCCATGCCAGTCTTTTTCATACGCTGGAAAACAACAAGGCTTTGCCGATACTCGTGGGACGTTATTCTTTGAAATTGAGCGGCTTCTCAACGCTGCGAAATCTAAACCACGGCTAATGCTGTTGGAAAACGTAAGGGGATTTACAACGCACGACAAGGGACGCACCTTTGCCACAGTTATGGCAAAACTAAAGGATTTAGGCTATGAAGTTACCGCAGTATTGTTAAATAGTTCTAACTTTGGGGTTCCACAGAATAGAGTGAGGATATACCTTGTATGCTCTTTGGGACACAAACCGAACTTGTCTATTAGGTCTGATCTAGGAGCAGCTGATTCGCATAAGTTTAAGCAAGCCGCTCTTCAGGGAAATTTCTTTTCTGCTGAGGTTCCTCATCGCTGCGTGGCAGATATTTTAGAGCCAATAGTTGATGAAAAATACGTTTGTTCTCCAAAATTTGTATCACAGCTATTTGAAGCTATTACACCTAAGGGATTTGAATTTTTGCATGGCGTAAGATTAATTGATCATCGTGGCGGAAATTCAATTCATTCGTGGGATATGGGAAAAAACGGACATTGCTCAAGCACCGAAAAATCGTTAATGGATGCGATTATTTCGAACCGCCGAAAGAAGCATTTTGGGATAGATAAGGATGGGAAAAAACTTACACTTGAACAAATCCAGAGTTTTTGGGATCAACCCGAACTAGAAAAAACGCTTGATTCGCTGGTTTCCAAGGGCTACCTGAAACAAGAAGACGGAAAATTTAACCCCATTTGTGGCAATATGTCTTTTGAAGTGTTTAAATTTCTTGATCCTTCAAGTATTTCTATAACCGTCGTTTCGAGCGATGCTAACCGCTTAGGTGTTGTTCAAAATGGAGTGCCACGAAGAATTACCCCTCGTGAGTGTGCTAGGCTGCAAGGCTTTCCTGATGATTTTGTATTGCATCCAAACGATACTTTTGCATATCACCAATTGGGAAACTCGGTTGCTGTTCCTGTGATTTCTGCAATATTTCGTGACCTGATTGTAAGTGCTGAACAACCATTCACTCATTCCGCAACTCAAATTGCGGCATGACTGTGAATTATATAAATAAACTAGGTTAAGGCTTGGTGACCAGAAGTATCACGCTCATTAAGTGGTAGGTTTGACAGCCCGCGTAGGGCGCACCCGCTTGCAGTGCGCCGCATGAAAAAAGTTATGTTAAAAACACCCTTTGACAAGCTAAGGACGAACGGTTGGGTAAATTAACCACCTCATAAAACAGATGCCCTGTTAGCCAATATAGAATAATCGTGGTCTGTCCCCAATGCTGTTCACTTAACAGAATTTCCGTTACACTACGCTGGTACGCAAACCATACCGGAGGTCTATCATGGCGGGGAAAGCAGCGGAGTTGGGGGGCAGGTTCGTTTATCCGATTATTTGAGCATAGGGCTTCTGTCTCGTTTGGTGCCGCCCGCGCTGGTTGATGAAGCACTCACCGCACATGATCGCCACAGTAAACGCAAGCGGACCCTACCCGCGCAGGCGGTTGCTTACTATGTCATGGCGCTCTCCCTGTACCGTGGCGTTAACACCGAAGAAGTATTGCGCGTCGTTACCGAAGGTATGGAATATCTGGGTGATGCCGCCATTCGTTCCGAAGTCGGCAAGTCGGGCATCAGCGCATCGCGCACACGCTTGGGCGCCGAGGTGATGCACTATATTGCCGAGCAAGCGTTGAAGCCATTGGCCGAGCCTCAAACTAACGGCTCGTTCTATCAAGCTTTACGGATTGTCAGCGTGGATGGGGCGACGCTGGACGTGGCCGACGAAGCCGGCAACCAGGAAGCCTTCGGCGTGCCTGGCACTGGGAAAGGCCAAACGGGCTACCCGCAAATTCGCTGCGTGGGACTGCTGGAGAACGGCACGCACGCCCTTTTCGGTGTTGCGCTGGGCGGCTATAAAGATTCGGAAGTGAGCTTGGCGCACAAAGCGGTCAAGAACCTCAAGCCCGACATGCTGTGTCTGGCTGATCGAGGCTTCTCTGGCTACCCACTCTGGCAGGCCGCCAGCCAAACAGGCGCACAATTGCTCTGGCGTATTCCCAAGAACAGAAAACTGCCCGTGCTGCAACGGTTCAAGGATGGCTCGTATCTGAGTCAAATGATGCCCGCACTGGCGACGCGCAAAAAGATGGGCGATAAAGCAGCCACAGCCATCACAGTGCGCGTCATTGATGACCATTTGCCGGGAGTGGCTGATGCCGAATCGGTGTATCGGTTGATCACCACCTTGCTGGATAGCGAACAGTATCCGGCAGATGAGTTGGCAGCGCTTTACCATGCGCGATGGAGTATCGAGACCACCTTCGCCGAGGTCAAAACGACACTCAAAGGCGCAGACATTGTGCTGCGCAGCAAAACGCCGGAATTGGTGCGACAGGAATTCTGGGGGTTATTGTTGGCGCATCATGTGGTGCGCAAGTTGATGTTGGAAGCGGCGCTCTCACGACAGCGAACGCCCGATGTGCTCAGTTTCAAACACAGCCTGACGCTTATCCGCCGCAAACTTCCCACCAGCGGCGCCATTCCCCCCAGAGCACTTCCAAAAGTGGTGGTCGGCGTTGGTTAAAGAGGCCGCCAGAGGCATACTGACTAGCCCAAGAGGGCGCTCTAACCCTCGCGTTGTGAAGAGACGAACAAAACAGTTTCCGTCTCGCAAGGGTGATGAGATTTTGAATATCCGTCAGGATTGGACGCCGAGGATTGTTAAGTGAACAGCATTGGGTCTGTCCCCTATTATTTCTAATCAATTTCTTCCGCATAAAAAGAGTATTTTTCACCTGACGCTTCCAACCAGCATTTATCTTGATCATTCATCTCCAAATATGGTATCCCCACGAAATTTAAAAAATCAGCAGCTTTACCCGCAATCAGGAGCTTTTCCATTTCACCAAAAGGCCTTTCGAAACATTTCGAGAATACACCTTTATCTTTATCGCTAAATTCGGTTTTATGAGCTTCCTCAAATGATTTTTCGATTACATTGTCTCCGCTTTTTACTTTCAAAATCCAATCGACGGCATCTTCTTCCTGAAAAAATAAAACATATTCTTCAAAAAGTTTTTCAAAATTTTCAAATTGGTCAGTCTGAAAATAATTTCCAAATGTATCAGATCCTGACACTGGCGGAGCGGTAACCGCCACCCATGCGATTAGACCGTTCCTTTTATATTTTTTCTCAAAAAAGTAATCATCCGAATCATCGTCAACTATCGATAGAATTTTGGACTGATTGAGTTTTCCGCGCACTTCTTTGCTCGATGATGATTTAACGGCAAAATATTTTGTGTACTCAGACATTTTTGTTCCTTATTTAACAGTAAATGAATGTGCCCCCCCACTCAACTATTCTCAGGTTAGCCCTTTAACCCCACGCTTCAGCCTTACTCTGCGTCAGCATTCCGTGCATTAAAAATGCTGCACCCAAGCAAACACCTCGTTTTGTGCCGACATCAATATGACTACTTTGCCCGAAGTAGGGGGCAGCACAATTTTAACAACAATATTACAAGCCCGTCATGCCGACGAAATCTAATGTAAAAAGTTATGCAAGCTGCAATGTTGCCTGACGTGCATATAAACCGCCTTGTTCGCGCAGTTGTGCTGGGCTGCCGATTTCTACAATCTTGCCATTTTCTAGCACGATAATTCGGTTGGCTTTTTGCACGGTGCTTAATCGGTGTGCAATCATCAAGGTGGTGCGGCCTTGCATGGCAGCGTTTAGGCCTTGCTGTACTAGAATTTCAGATTCTGCATCCAGCGCGCTGGTGGCTTCATCCAGTAACAATATCGGGGCATCTTTAAGTATAGCGCGAGCGATGGCGATGCGCTGGCGTTGGCCGCCAGACAATCTGGTGCCGCGTTCGCCTAAAAAGGTTTGATAACCATCCGGTAGTTTCTGTACAAATTCGTCCACTTGCGCGGCTTTTGCGGCGGCAATCACCTCTTCATCGGTGGCATCAGGCTTGCCGTATCTAATATTTTCAAGCGCGTTGGCAGAAAATATCACAGCATCTTGCGGCACTGTGGCGATATTGCTGCGTAGCTCATGCAGGCTTAGCGAGTTTATATTTTGGCGGTTGATGGTAATTTGCCCTGCATTGATTTCATAAAATCTAAGTAAACATTGAAATAATGTGGTTTTACCTGCGCCAGATGGGCCGACTAGCGCGATGGTTTCACCCGCCGCAATGCTGAGTGATACGTTATCCAAGGCTGCGATTTGCGGGCGTGATGGGTAGTAAAATACAACGTTGTTAAATTCAATCGCGGCGTGTGTTGGCTTAAGCAGGCGCTGCGCATTGGCGGGTTCTTTAATCGTAGCATCTGCATGTAGCAGTTCGAGTAAGCGTTCTGTAGCGCCTGCCGCACGCATCACATCGCCCCAAACTTCCGCCATCGTGCCAACCGCACCAGCCACCATCAAAGCATAGAGCACAAACGATGCCAGCTCGCCGCCCGTCATAGTGCCAGCACTTACTTGGCGAGCACCTATCCAAAGTACAAAGATAATAGTGCCCAATATCGCCGTAACCATAATCATGGTGAGCATGGCACGCACACGCACTCTTTTTAATGCGGTGCTAAAGCTCACATCAGCACTTTTGCTAAAGCGCGCAATTTCGCGCTGCTCTTGGGTATACGATTGCACCGTAGGCATGGCGTTAAGGATTTCGCCAGCCATCGCCGAACTGTCTGCAATGCGGTCTTGCGATTCACGCGAAAGCTTTTTAACGGAGCGGCCGATGATAATAATGGGCAATATCAGCAATAACATCAGCCCGATATTGAGTGAAAATAAATACAAATTAGTCACCGCCAGCATCACCATGCCGCCGACAAACTGGAATAAACTGCGTAGCCCCATAGAAATTGAGCTGCCCACCACGGTTTGAATCAGTGTGGTGTCGCCAGTTAATCGCGACAGCACTTCGCCTGTTTGCGTGGTCTCAAAAAACTGCGGTGATTGTGTCATGACGCGTGCATACACCGCGCTGCGTAAATCTGCCGTGGCGCGCTCGCCCACCCAGCTTACGGTGTAATAACGTGTTGCAATCATCAGCGCCCAAAATACAGCCAGTGCAAACATCACTAAAAAGTGACCATTTAAACTGAGTGCGCCTATCAAGCCTTTATGCGTTTGGGCAGATGCTGCCTTGCCGACAAAACCAAAGTCAATTAAGTCTCTAAAGGCCAGTGGCACCAATAGTAGTGTGGCTGAGCCTAGGCACAATAATACAAATGCTAAAAATACGCGTGATTGATAAGGGCGTAAAAATGGCCACAAATTGGCTAGCGAGGAGAGTTTTTTAGCAGGGGCTTTGACAGGCGCGTTGGAAGCCGTTTTATTTGCAGATTGCATGTTAAGGAGTTCGTTTACGTTAAGTGGTGATACTAACATTGGCAACTAAGCGCATGTTAGGTTCATTCGACAAATCATAAGCGAGGCGTCAAGTTTAAAGCAGCAAATTTACCTTACTGATTTGCATCATAAGTGCAGGGGTGATTTATACTGACAACACATTTTAATTATCACTTTATCTAGCTGCCATTATGCATAAAAACATTAAAACAATTATCTGGCTTTGCATGGCGGTTTTAGGCGCGGCGGCGATTAGCGCCATTGCACTAAATCGTGGCGAAAGTATTAGCGCCTTGTGGTTTATTGCGGCGGCGGCTTGTGTGTACGCCATTGCGTATCGCTTTTATGCGGCTTGGATTGCGGCAACCGTATTAACCATTGATGAAACCCGCGCCACGCCAGCCGAACGATTGAATAACGGCCGTGATTTCATCCCCACCAATAAATGGGTGGTATTTGGCCACCATTTTGCTGCCATCGCGGGACCTGGCCCATTGGTTGGGCCAACGTTAGCGGCACAATTTGGTTATTTACCAGGCACTTTGTGGATTTTAATTGGCGCGGTGCTAGGTGGCGCGGTGCAAGATATGGTGACGCTATTTTTCTCAACACGGCGTAATGCCCGTAGCCTAGGGCAAATGGCACGCGATGAAATTGGCCCAATTGGCGGTGCGGCTGCGCTGATTGGCACATTCTTAATCATGATTATTTTAATCGCCGTATTGGGCTTAGTGGTGGTAAACGCCATGAAGCATAGCCCGTGGGCCACGTCTACCGTCGCTGCGACTATTCCAATCGCCATGATCGTTGGATTTTACATGCGAGTCTTTCGTCCGGGGAGGGTGCTGGAGGCGACATTGTTGGGCGTGATTCTGCTATTACTGGCAGTGGTTGGCGGCGGCTGGATAGACCATAGCGAAAGTTTACGCGGCTTGTTCGACCATGAAGGTTTAACCCTTGCTTGGGTGATTATTGCCTATGGTTTTGCGGCGGCGGTAATGCCTGTATGGCTATTGCTGGCACCGCGTGATTATTTATCCACCTTTGTTAAGTTAGGCACAGTCACTTTGCTAGCGGTCGCCATTATTATTTTACAGCCGCATATACACATGCCCGCCGTGACGCAGTTTGTTGATGGCACAGGGCCAATTTTTGGTGGAAAACTGTTTCCTTTTGTATTTATTAGCATTGCTTGCGGCGCAATTTCAGGTTTTCACGCACTCATTGCATCAGGCACCACGCCTAAATTATTAACTAGCGAACGTGATATTCGTATGATAGGTTATGGCGCGATGCTGCTAGAAGGTTTCGTCGCTATTATGGCCATGATAGCGGCCACAGTGCTGGAGCCTGGCGTATTCTTTGCCATCAATAGCCCAGCAGGCGTGGTCGGCAAGGAGGCGGTGGATGCCATTGCAAAAATCAATAGCTGGGGCTTTGCTGTTACCGTAGAGCAAATGAACCAGCTCGCCAAGGATATGGGCGAAAGCAGTCTATTTGCCCGTACCGGCGGCGCACCAAGTTTAGCTGTGGGTATGGCTAGTATTTTTGGTCATGCGTTTGGTAAAGGTATGTTGGCACTGTGGTATCACTTTGCCATTATGTTTGAGGCGATTTTTATTCTCACTACACTAGATGCGGGTACGCGTGTTGGCCGCTTCATGCTGCAAGATATGCTCGGCAATATTTGGCCGAAAATTGGAAAAACTTCTTGGATGCCCTCAGTCGTTTTCACCAGCGGGCTAGTGGTGGCTGGTTGGGGTTATTTTTTATATATCGGCGTAATTGACCCCAACGGCGGCGTTAATATTTTATGGCCGCTGTTTGGCATTGCAAACCAAATGCTCGCCGCCATTGCCCTATGTGTAGCAACAGGCATTTTAGTGAAATCAGGAAAATTAAAATATGCTTGGATCACGGGCTTACCGTTGACTTGGTTGGTGATAGTCACGTCAACCGCCGCATGGCAAAAGATTTTTAGTGAAGATGTTCGCGTAGGATTTTTTGCTGCCGCCAATGATTTGTCTGCAAAACTAGCCGCAGGCATGCTTCCCCCAGAAAAAGCCGCAGTCGCACCACATTTGATATTTAACCAGCAGTTGGATGCTTATTTAACCATGTTCTTTGTGGCAGTGTTATGGGTGGTAATCTTAGATATGTTGCGCGTGACATTGAGATACCTAGCTGGCAAACCATTGTTGCCACTCACTGAAACGGCATATGTGGCAGTTAAAATCTAGCTAAGCTATCAATTTATATCACATCATGTTAAATAAATTAAAAATGGTATGGAAAAACATCCGGCGTTTATCGGGCGATGACGCTTATGAGCAATATTTGCAACATTACCTGCAACACCAAGCGGAACATGTCGTTTTAGAAAATGCCGAGCCACCATTAAGCCGTGAAGCTTTTTTTAAAGAATGGCAGGATAAAAAATGGAAGGGTATAAAGCGCTGCTGCTGATTATCCGCGCTACTATTTCCAATTAATTATTCAGTATTCTTGGTGTCTTTCTACGCTCTTCACACACGAATTTCTCATACTCATCAAAACTTAACTCAGAGACCTCAAAGCCACTATTCGGGACTGGAGTTTCTGTTATTTTGAAGACAGGCACATCACCGTTGGCTGACGCTGCTTTTTTTGAAAAAATAGAATTTACAAGTGCCTTAAACATTATATCTCTCCCCTGTGTGGGAACTCATTTTATATAAAGTTATAATTGCAAGCATCATGCCAACAATGATTGCATTGGTAATAAATTAATTATATTTAATTTAACTATATGATTTTAATTAGTTTATTTAAATATTTTCAAATCTCGGCTAGTGATCTAGAGATAGGTAGAAGCTATTATTAGTGACGACATTTCATCAGCGGTGTTGTTTTTGACTGAATTTAAATAGCCATAAACCCAGCAATATCATAGGCAAGCTCAGCCACTGACCCATACTAAAGCCCATAGATAGTAAGCCTAGGTAGCTATCAGGTTCGCGGGTGTATTCAGCTAAAAATCTAAAACTACCGTAGCCGATTAAAAATAAGGCTGAAATGGCTCCAGTAGCACGCGGTTTTGCCGCGTAAATCCATAGCATTAAAAATAGCACAATGCCTTCTAAACCAAACTCGTAAAGTTGAGACGGGTGGCGCAACAAATTATCGACTCGAGGAAACACCATGCCGTATTCTGCATTGGTAACCCTGCCCCAAAGCTCACCATTAATAAAGTTGCCCATACGACCAGCACCCAAACCAATTGGCACCAATGGCGCAACAAAATCCATAATGCCCAGCCATTTAAGATGGTATTTACGCGCGAAAATCCACATGGCGACTAATACGCCCAAAAATCCACCATGAAAGCTCATGCCGCCCTGCCAAACCGCTAAAATCTCAGCTGGGTGATGCACAAAATAGCTCAATTGATAAAACAGCACATAACCTAAGCGACCACCTAATATGACACCTAATGCGCCGAAAAACAGCGCATCATCCAGCATTGGTAAAGTCCAGCCGTGCCAAGTGCGGTGGTTAATCTGCCATTTTCCTAAACCTAAAAATGCCAAAAAACCAATTAAATACATCAAGCCATACCAATGAATACCAAAGGAGCCGATATGAATTGCGATGGGGTCAAATTCTGGATGAATAAACATAAGTGTTAATTACCGATTTAAGTAAGGTTGAATTTTACCTAAGTTTTAATCGATAAAGGATTAATCGAAATAATAATAGTCCGACAAATGCTAAGCCAGCCTCAAACCATGCTATTCCACCAGACTGAGGATGCCGTTAGGCGTCCCGCTTGAGTGATGGTTAGTACGGACTTTGTGACTCAACATAAGCATCAACCAAACGGCGAATCATGCGCTGGTATTGTGTATGGTTCTTAGTCGCTTCAGACTTAAAAAAATCAATACTTTTTTACTTAGTGACAATGTTACTTTGATAGCTTCTTCATTGAATGATAATTCAGCCAGTGATGGTAAAAAGTCTGTAATGACTTTAATGTCACCTAATGGTTCATTCGTGTATTTGATTTTCGCGCTCATAAATTGCCTTTCCTTTGCGCCAGTAATCAGCGCCAATAATTCGAATAATTGAGGCGCGATAAGTAAATCGCACCGTTAAAACACCTCCATCAACTTCGCCAGTTAAGATTGTGGCTCGCTACGGCGATCACAATCTAACCTTATTCGTTGGGCTGAAACAGAGATTCAAGGTACATCAATACACTCCAAACTTTGAGGGTCAATAGCACTTGACGCTTGATTGTATTTGAATCGTAAAATTCTATTCCATCCCTCTTCTGATTTTTTTTCTCCAAATGACCAAGTGCACTGCTGAATGTCTTTGCCTTCGCACATCAGGCTAGGTGTGTCAGCATTCTTGTGTAGAAACGACCAACTCAAGTAATGGGCAATAAAGTCACCAACCAATACGTCGTTATTAAACGTCATTCCGTCAATTGTGGCGGATGTTCCGTTCACTTCGCAGTTAAGCCCGTTCTGCGGGATTTTGGTTTCAGATAAACGGGTAAGTGCCTTCATCACAGCAGGGGTGTCACTAGTTATAAATTTGGTGTTCATGGGTACTTGGCTGGTTGCGATATACCCAAACGCAGCACCTAGTCCGAATATGCCTATGAGACGAATAATGTTTGAAAGTGTGCTCATAATGCCCAACGTTTTGAATTAAGGGGTGCCGTTAGGCATTCCGCTTGAACGTTGGGTTGACCTAACCACGGATAAGTCGAAGTGACTACCATTTTAATTTTCAGTACTGCGGCATGTCGGTGGAAGCTGTGTTGATTTTATTCCTTTACCGTTAGAACAGCCCCATACGATACGACCTTCAGCATCTTCTGTGGGTGTGAAGATGAGTTCGCCTTGCTTTGTTTTAACGGTAAGTACCATCTTATTGGGTTCGAGCGACAATTGGCTACCATCAACCAGTTGCGAACGGATGTTGAGAATTTCTAGTGATTCAGGAACCTTCTGGTTTGTTTGGTAGTAGTTGCCTATTGTCTCGCGTACATTCTGTGAGCCTATAATGGCGGCACTGACCTTTGCCTTGACCGTATAGTCTTGGTATCCTGGAATCGCTACGGCGGCCAAGATACCGATTATATAAACCAGCATCAGAAAGCCGAAGGCCGCTCCCAAACGCCCGGCGTATGGAATGAATACCGCCAACAGATAGGCGAAGCCATTGCGCCGGGGCATTGGTGCTTCGGTGTTCATTACGCGAGCTGCGCGCTTGGTCAGCCAAGGATAGCCAGCAGTCAGTTCGTGGAATGACATCCAGAAGCCAGAGGCGTGGATGGTCTGGCTGACGTAGGCCGCTATGTCGAGTTGTTTCCAGCGTTCGGCACCCGCAGACAATGCGGCCAGCGCTTGCGCGGCACCTTCTGGCGACCCGCTACAAGCGAGTCCGTGGCGGTCGCATGTGCTCTCGCGGGCGCGAGAATAAGCCGCGCCGAGTAGTGGTAACCATAGCACAGGCCAACGTAGCAGGTGTCCGCTCAGATGCTTCATGCGCAAGTGACCAAGCTCGTGTCCAATGTAAAAGCGCACACCGTCGACATGTTTGTCCATTGCATCGACCACGCTCGACATCAATACGACATATTGCGTGCCGAGAAATTTGGTGGCGAATGCATTGAGACCACCGTTACCATTCAGAATATATGCCTGCGGACGCGTCTTCATCTGTAGCTTGTCGCAACATGCTGTGAATTGTGCGTACAGGTCGGGGAACTGCGCTTCTGACAACTCGACACCATTGCCTTTGATGTGCGCGATCAGTGCGGATTGAGCGAACAAATAAAGCAGGAAGCCAAGGGCCAGCCCAATCAGTGCGACACCGAAGGTGCCGATGATTAAGCCTAACCAGACCAGAAGACCGAGCACTAAGGTGATAGTGCCGAGTGTGCGCTCACGCGGATAAACGAGTTCGTTCATAGTTCAATTCCCTCTGTAAGTAATAAGCCTAACGACGTTGAAAAACCCCATTCTATCCGTCCATTTCAGCTTCGGGTAAATTTTTTTCAAGCCAAACGGTCGTCTTCATTTATTACTTTTTTTGGCTTCTCACTTTTTAGGCTGTTCTCACTATAACCCAGCAAATCCGCCATGTCGCAGCCCGCGCTATAGCGGCAATGATGCTTTTTCGCGCCTATTTATCTTGCATAGCCTTGATGCGCCAGCTTCTTAATCGTTAGCCCTGATTTGAATCTGGAAATAATTTATAGTGAACTGCATACTGATGAACTAAATAGGCAAGGTTGTCAGGGTCTTCTTGTAGTTGTTTGCTTATTTGTTCGATTTCGGCCCATTTTTTCTGGTATGAGGGATCATCATCCGGATCTGGCCAATCAATCATTGTAGCTCGAAGAATACGGTCTTCAGGTGGATCACAATTGGGGAAGATGACATGTTTGGCTTCCGTAAGGAGCGTTAGTGTCACATTAGCATTTAATTCTTGTAACCCTTTAACAACAAAAAAGTAAATATCTCCAGAGCTGTTGGTAAAAAACTGATGAATGCCCCCGTTGTCAATTTCACCAGCGAAGAGCGATACAGCGTAATAGGTAAGCTCCTCTGGCGACAGACATAAAAAATCATCAGGAGCGCTACAAACCTTATCTACGAGAGCTATCCAATACATTCTGTCAGGACTAGGACTAGGGTTCTCTCGTTCTTTTTCCTGCTCGGTTAATATGTAATTTAAAAGTGGATTTTCAGCGCTCAACTTATTAAGCGAGCAGTCGAAACAGATCGTATTTTTCTCCGCTGCAGATAGGAACGCCCCTATCAAGTCAACATACTTTCCACAAATTGAGCATACTTTTTCAGTCGTGATATCCATTTAAGGCTAACGTTTGACACAAGGGGCGCGCTTTAGCGAGTCCCGCTTGACTGATGGGTTAGGCTTATGCATTACGGTTTTTTTATTGCTTTGCAGGTTTTTAAAGGCAGCTGTTTTCCGCCAATAATCTTGATGATTTTTTTCTGATCCTGATTAGTGATTACGTATAAACATACACAACTGTAGCCATATT
>CAINBI010000101.1 GCA_903846555.1 uncultured Pseudomonadota bacterium | reverse complement strand
TCACACTCATGCCTGGCTGAAATTGAATTCGGTTCATGCTCATGATGCTCTCCTTGACTAGGTTTTTACTATTATACGAGATTGCACAAGCTGTTAGCCTTGTTTTATATGGATTCCTGAGGATTAGTGCTAATCAAGAATCGGTTTGACCACCTCAGTCTTGTCTGCTGCCAATTGGGGTAAAGGTGTTCTACTTGGAGTTGTTGATACAGGAATTATTGCAAACAGCCCGTTTTTTTCTTCAGGCCAAGTGTCTAGTTCATTAAGCTCTTGTGCTGCCGTCTCTTTCAAATGTAGCAATGGCTTTGTTGATGACAACGGTCATGGTACTGCTGTTGCTGCAATTGCGGCTGGTAATAACTTATTCCCGTGGGCAAGTACTTATGGCGGCTATAAAGTATCAGCAAATAGCATAGTAAGCGTGGCACCTAGTGCCATATCGTTTCAGAAAAAGTTTTAAGTGCTGCCGGCTCTGGATATAGCACAGATGTCGCTAATGGGATTATTAAGGCGGCTAATGCTGGCGCAGCAGTCATCAATGTATCCATTACTTACGGCAATAGCGCAGATACAATAGCGGCTATCAATTATGCAGCCAGTAAAGGCTCTTTCATTGTGTGGGCTGGGGGCAACAGTGCCGTCAATTTACTCTCCGGAGCAAATACCAGTGGGTTAACGGCAGCAGCAATCAATCACCTTGTATTTGCTGGTTCTGTGAATGCGGCTAACGTTTTATCTTCTTTTAGCAACAAACCAGGTTCTGGGTCATTAGTTGGTGTGGGCATCAATGCGGCTTATTCTTCACGCTGGATAATGGCGCCAGGAGAGTCAATTCTAGCACCATATAGTCCATCTCAACCTTCCACTTGGGGGTATTGGTCTGGCACTTCTATGAGTGCGCCAGTAGTGAGTGGCTCGCTTGTGTTAATGGAGGCTGCATGGCCTATTTTGAAGACTAACGGTACAGCAGCAAATTTATTATTAGCGACAGCCACTGACCTTGGTGTAAAAGGTGTTGATACCACCTATGGAAATGGATTGGTTAATTTAACTACCGCCTTCCGGCCTTATGGCACGCTTAGTGTAACTGCTGCTAATGGTAAGCAACTAGCTGTGCCTAGTATTACTGGTGCTATGCTATCTAGTGGTGCACTAGGCAGTCTAGCCACGGTTCAATCAAAGCTTGCCAATTACACCGCGTTCGATGGGTATGCTCGTAACTTCTCGATCAACCTGTCTAATATGATTAAATCGCCGTCTACAACGGCATTGCTTAATCCATTACCGACTAATGTCAAAACTGCACCATTAGCGATCAAACTCGCTGATGGTTCTGTGATTAGCACCTGGTTATCTGAGCCACTCACAGCCATCGACCATTTGGGTGAATTCAATTACAACCCAGCCAACACCCTAGAAAATCGTTCCATGTATTTTGCTATCGATTATAAAGATGGCACAACCTTAGCCTTTGGAAATGGTTATCCAGCGCAGTATTCATACGGGCAAGCATTCTTTGGTGACCGTGATATGGCGATGTTGTCATCACAACTAAGTACAGATGGCTTATCATCACTGGCAGATGGAGGCGCTATGGTCAGTTACGGAACCAACCTCTCACCAGAGGCGCGTATTGCCTTATCTTGGAACGGTTCACCGGAACAGCTCAGGTCAGACCCTAACTCAACCATACGCGATTCCAGCAATATTAAAGTCGGCTTAAGCTATAAGTTCAACAATCAATTGACGAGCGGTATAACGGTCGGCACTTTGACTGAAACCAATGGTTTATTGGGCAGTAGCTACAACCCAGGATCAGCGATTAGTTTCAATGGAAATAACCGAAGCTACAGCATTGGATTCACAGCGGGATATGCTTTCAACGAGAATAACAGCATGCTAATGGAGACCGGTTATTCAGTCACGCAAGCGGCGCAAGGTAGTGGTTTGATAGCGGGCACCACTGATATCCAATCCCAATCATTTGGTGCATCGTTTATGAGTAAGAATTTGATGAGTGCAAACGATAGGCTTGTCGTATCGTATAAACAACCGTTACGCGTTACGTCTGGACAGGCTGGAGTCTTGATGCCATCCGTTGATCATTTTGGGTATGCTGTATTCACGACAGAATGGGCTAGTTTAGTGCCAGATGGTCATGAGGCAGATTACAAGATTTCCTACGATATGCCAGCAGGCGTGAATAAGACACTGGGTCTTCAAGCAGGTTACCGCCAAGATGTGATGAACATTTCTGGTAGTAATGATGCCAGTGTAGGGGCTAGCTGGAAAATGTCGTTTTAAGCTGTAAAGACCAAAGATGAAGCCAAACTTGAAACTAATCGCTGGGTATGCCCTGCTATAGCCAATATTACAATTTCAATGGTGAACTTGAGCTTGAAACTGGTGCTAGAAACTAGAACTTTGCACGAAACTATTTATAGCTTATCACTTTAAACTTCGTCGGGATGACAAGGTGAATTATAACTTTGTGACAAAAGATGATGCCTTGGTGGGACTTGCGTCTAAGGTTTTTGAATAGATTGTTTTTTTCGTGCGAATGATTAAAATTACACTAAACAGCCGCCTCAGTAATTGGAATCACCCGTTTAGTTTTACCGCCACTTACAGTTTCTAAGGCCGCTTTATAATCGGTCATCTGATCAAAGTTTAAGTATTTATAAATTTCAGCCACGTTTTGCAATTTATCGCCGATAGTGGCTAAATATTCTGCCTGCGTTGGAATATATCCAAGCTTTGCGCATACTGCCGCCAACTCTGCTGAACCCAAGTAAACCCGTGCATCGCGGCCCATGCGGTTATCAAAGTTACGGGTGCTGGTTGAAAATACTGTTGCTTTATCGGCCACGCGCGCTTGGTTACCCATGCACAATGAACAGCCCGGAATTTCAGTCCGTGCGCCAGCTATACCAAATACGGAGTACACGCCTTCTTCTCGCAATTGCGCTTCATCCATACGCGTTGGCGGTGCAATCCATAATCGCGTTGGAATATTCACCGTACCTTCTAATACTTTAGCGGCGGCGCGATAATGGCCAATATTGGTCATACAGCTACCAATAAATACTTCGTCAATTTTATCGCCAACTACGGCTGATAGTGGTCTAACGTCATCAGGGTCGTTCGGGCAAGCTAATAATGGCTCTTTGATTTCGTTTAAATCAATTTCAATAATGTGGGCGTATTCTGCATCAACATCTGGCGATAATAATTCTGGTTTAGCCAACCATACTTGCATGCTGGCAATGCGACGTTGCAATGAGCGCGCATCTTCATAACCGTGATCAATCATGTTTTGCATCAACACGATGTTTGAATTTAAAAACTCAATCACTGGTTCTTTGTTTAATTTAACCGTACAGCCATTGGCAGAGCGCTCGGCAGAGGCGTCGGCGAATTCAAAAGCTTGTTCTACTTTTAAATCTGGCAAGCCTTCAATCTCTAAAATTCTACCGTTAAATACGTTCTTTTTGCCAGTTTTTCCTACGGTTAATTCGCCTTTTTGAATGGCCGCATAAGGAATCGCATTGACTAAATCACGTAGCGTAATGCCGGCTTGCATGGTGCCTTTAAAGCGCACCAATACTGATTCTGGCATATCCAGCGGCATTGCGCCCATCGCCGCCGCAAACGCGACTAAACCTGAACCCGCTGGAAATGAAATACCAATCGGGAAACGTGTATGAGAATCGCCGCCTGTGCCTACGGTATCTGGCAATATCATGCGGTTGATCCATGAGTGAATTACGCCATCGCCCGGACGTAAAGATACGCCACCACGGCTGCTCATAAATTCTGGCAAGCTGTGTTGTAATTTAATATCGACTGGCTTTGGATAAGCCGCCGTGTGGCAAAAACTTTGCATGACTAAATCGGCGCTAAAGCCTAAGCAAGCTAGCTCTTTAAGCTCATCACGCGTCATGCCGCCTGTGGTGTCTTGCGAGCCAACCGTCGTGGCTTTAGGTTCGCAATAAGTGCCCGGACGAACGCCTTTGCCTTCTGGTAAACCACAAGCTCTGCCGACCATTTTTTGCGCTAAGGTGTAGCCTTTACCTGAATCTTTAGGCGCAATCGCGGTAATAAATAATTCTGTAGCTGGCAAACCTAAAGCTTGACGCGCGTTAGTAGTCAAGCCACGACCAATAATCAATGAAATTCGGCCACCTGCGCAAACTTCGTCTGGCAAGGTAATCGGTGCTAAATCAAAGCTAGAGATCACTTCGCCTTTTTCATTCAACACTTTGCCTGCGTAAGGCTGAATGGTGATGATGTCGCCAGTTTGCATGTTTGATACATCGCACTGAATTGGCAAAGCGCCAGAATCTTCCGCCGTATTGAAGAAAATAGGCGCGATTTTGCTGCCTAAAATCACACCGCCAGTGCGTTTATTGGGAATATTAGGAATATCATTGCCCATAAACCATTGCAATGAGTTAATGGCAGATTTACGTGACGAACCCGTACCGACAACATCGCCGACGTAAGCTAGCGGTAAACCTTTTTGCTTTAAAGTATCGATTAAAGCTAAGCCTTCAGGCATTTTATTGATTAACATCGCTTTGGCATGTAAAGGAATGTCTGGGCGACTCCAAGCGTCTTGCGCAGGGCTTAAATCATCGGTATTGGTTTCACCATCCACTTTAAATACCACCATTTTTATTTCACCAGCCAACTTAGGCGCGCTGGTAAACCATTCTGCATTGGCCCATGATTCAATGAGCTTTTTAGCATGCACATTGCCAGCTTTCATTTTTTCAGCTACGTCGTGAAACGCATCAAACATCAAAATAGTGTTTGATAGCGTAGAGACCACCTTGTCGGCCATCGGTGTATCAAGCAAACCAACCAGTGTTTGTACGTTGTAACCGCCTAACATCGTGCCCAGCAACTGCACCGCTTGATCTGCATTGATTACTGGTGAGCTAGCTTTGCCGTGGGCGATATCAGACAAAAATGCCGCCTTAACGTAAGCCGCTTGATCCACACCTGCTGGCGTGCGATTGGTAATTAAATCAAGCAACGTTTCAGCTTCGCCCGCTGGCGGATTTTTGAGTAATTCAACCACTTGCGCGACTTGCTCAGCTGAAAGCGGCAATGGCGGAAGATTAACTGCGCTGCGTTCTGCAACGTGCTGGCGATAGGCTTTTAACATGGTGATAGCGTCTTTAAAGTTTAATAAATGGTTGGTTAATATTATACAGTTAGGCTTAAATACATGGTGTTAAGGTTTTTAAATTCACACCGTATTTAAGAATTTTTTATGCTTATTCTGTTAAATTCAAAGCGATTTAACCCTAAAATCGATGCTCTGCGAGGTAATAGGGACGGGCTTCCCAGAGCATCTGTTTTTAGGGCACCTCTATTAATTCAAGTTTCTACCCGTGAAGGGTATCACCACCAATCTAAGCCGCTAAAGCGGCAAGATTGGTGCGATAAGCTAAACAAGGCGCGATTAAAAAATTAAGACGCAGCATATGGTTGATATGTAAGGAATAATTTTTTATGAGCAACGTGGTGTAGCGACGAAAATTTAATTAATAGAGATGCCCTTTAGTGTTTTTACGTATTTATTTGCTCGGTGCAAAGGTGTTTTTTCGTAGGCATGGCATTGCATTTGTAGCATTATTTAATATATAAATCCTTGGCAAAGGGTGTGCTGCAACTACGTCCACTGGCAGCCGATTCCATTTTATCCAGCACTTCTTTTTGGTAACCTTTGCCGTGTTTTAGCTCTAAAAATGCACGTACTTCAAACACGTCGGCAAAGCCATTTTTATCGGTATCCATTGTCACTACATTGTCTTCTAGCGATGGGCCAGTATAAACGCCGTTTTTGTTGGTCAAATAGCCTAAAACATCATCTGCATGCGCAACCGTAACAACACTTAAACCAAGCAAAGTAACGAGCTTTACTAGTGTTTTATATACGTTAGCAGTGGTCATCAATCCCATCCTAAATACTTTCTACGAGACTAACATTAGAAAAATATAGTACAAAATTCACAGCAAAGAATGTATTTCAACAGTCTGACGCAGCCTGATTTTCTCTTTCCACTCTGCTGGCCCTGTAGCGTGTACAGAACTGCCTTGACTATCCACCGCCACCGTCACGGGCATATCTTGCACAGTAAATTCATAAATCGCTTCCATGCCTAAATCAGCAAAGGCTAGCACTTCGGCTTTTTTAATGGCTTTGCTCACTAAATAAGCTGCGCCACCCACGGCCGTTAAATAAATAGACTGATGTTTTGCAATAGCGGCTATCGTTTCATCACCGCGTTCAGCTTTACCTACCATGCCTAATAAACCAGTTTCGCTTAACATCATTTCGGTAAAACCATCCATGCGCGTTGCCGTGGTTGGGCCTGCTGGGCCTACCGCTTCATCGCGCACTGGGTCTACCGGGCCTACGTAATAAATAAAACGGTTGGTGAAGTCTACCGGTAACTTTTCACCAGCGGCCAACATAGTGGCAATGCGCTTATGCGCGGCATCACGGCCTGTGAGCAATTTTCCGCTGAGTAATAAGGTTTGCCCCGGTTGCCAAGTTTGAATATTAGCTTTGGTAATGGTGTCTAGATTAACGCGCAAAGACGCCTCACTTGGAGACCAATGTACGCCAGAATAACTGAGAAGGTTCCAATCCTGTAAGTTAGGCGCTACTAATACCGCAGCGCCGCTACCATCTAATTCAAAATGTACATGCCTAGTGGCAGCACAGTTAGGAATAATCGCCACTGGCAATGAAGCGGCATGGGTAGGGTAATCCAAAATCTTTACATCTAATACCGTGGCTAAACCGCCTAAACCTTGCGCGCCTATGCCTAAGTTATTTACTTTTTCAAAAATCTCTAAGCGCAATTCTTCAACTTTATTACTTGCGCCTCTGGCTTTAAGTTCATGAATATCAATCGGCGTCATGAGTGATTCTTTAGCCAATAGCATTGCTTTTTCAGCGCTACCGCCTATGCCTATGCCCAACATGCCCGGCGGACACCAGCCTGCACCCATTTTTGGCACCACTTCCAGTATCCAATCCACAATACTGTCGTTTGGATTAAGCATGGCAAGCTTGGCTTTATTCTCAGAACCACCACCTTTTGCAGCGATACTGACCTCAACTTTATTACCTGCTACCAACTCAACATGCGTAATGGCTGGCGTATTATCTTTAGTATTGGCACGCTTGCCAGCAGGGTCGGAAATGATAGAAGCACGTAATTTATTCTCTGGCAACAGATAAGCGCGGCGTACGCCTTCGTTGACCATTTGTTCCAAAGTCAAGCCAGTTTCAAAACGCACATCCATACCCACTTTGACAAAAGCCACCACAATGCCAGTATCTTGGCAAAGTGGACGCTTGCCTTCTGCACACATGCGCGAGTTGGTTAAAATCTGCGCAATCGCGTCTTTAGCGGCTGGCGATTGTTCGGCCTCGTAAGCGCGACCTAGCGCCTGAATATAATCTAGCGGGTGATAGTAAGAAATATATTGCAAGGCATCCGCAATGCTTTGTATGAAGTCGGCTTGTTTGATAGTGGTCATAGTCTTGAGTCTAGGTGTTTAACTTTTATTTTTTAACGCGCGCTCTTCGCATAAGCAATCGTATTGTTAATATCTTTACGCAAGATTTTACCATTTTTGGTACGTGGAAAATCTTTAGTCAAATACACGGTTTTTGGCGCTTTGTAGGCGGCTAAATGTTGCTTGCCAAACGCCAGCAACTCATCGGCAGTTACCGTTGAATTGGCTTGTAAAATCACATACGTCACCACTAACAACTTGTCTTTTTCAAGCTCTTCGCCTACCGCCGCGCAATCAGCAACATTAGGGTGCGATTTATACACACGCTCGATTTCATAAGGCGATACGCGGTAGCCAAAGCTTTTGATAATGTCATCTTTACGGCCTAAAAACCAAATATAGCCGTCTTCATCGTAGCGTGCGTAATCGCCAGTAAAAAACCAGCCGTCGTGCTTGTATTTGGCAGTTTCTTCATCAAGATTCCAGTAACGTAAGAATAAGCCCAGGTCTGAATCTGGTACGCTAATCATGCCTTCTTCGCCTTGCGGTACTTCTTGTAACGTTTCAGGATCAAGCAATTTAATAGCATGGCCGGGTTGCGGAAAACCAGCAGAACCAGCACGTATCGGCCGATAAATGCTTTGACTTAAATAGTAGGAAAACTCACTCATGCCCACCGCTTCGTAAATGTCCACCCCAAAGCGTTCACGCCATTGTTGCAGCACTTCGTCAGACAAATGTTCGCCCGCACTCATGCAATGACGCAAACTAGGTACGTCAGCTTGTAAGGCTTTGCATTTTTGTATGATTTGGCGATAGATAGTCGGTACGCCGACAAAAATAGTGGCTGAATGTTTAGCAATCAAACGTGTCCAAGTATCTGCATCATTTTTGCCTTCATGTACGATGACAGTTTTGCCTAAATACAGCGGATCCATCAGGCCAGAACCTAATACATAGGTCCAGTTGAATTTACCAGAATGCATGATGCGATCTTGCGATTTATTAGAAAAATTAAACCAATATTTTGAAGCTGGCTCGCGGCCTATCAAGGCTCTATGTGCATGTAAAACGCCTTTTGGGTAGCCAGTGGTGCCTGAGGTATAGACCAAATAAGCCGGGTCATCGGCAGCGGTTAGTTCGGCTGGTAAACAGGTAGTAATAGCGGATAATTGCGCTTCTAAATCGCATACATTTAATGTTGTATGTGCAGAAATGTCGCCTACGCCAGATAAAAATATATGTTTTAAATTTGGTAGATTGTTTAAATGATCTTGCAGTGACGGCCAAGCGGCTTTATCTGTGACTAAAACAGTTGCGCCAGAATCGCGGGCTAAATAAGCCACTTCTTCAGCAGTGAGTAAAGTTGAGGTTGGCACGGCAATGCCGCCACGCTTCATTGCACCTAAAAATGCGGTTGGATAATCCAGACTATTTGGCAAACGGATTAACACGCGGTCGCCCAAGCTTACATTTAAGTTTCTAAGTAATTGAGCAAATTGATCGGTGCGTTTCGCCAATTGTTCAAAGGTGATTTGCGAAGTGCCTTCTGCATCGTCTTCTACTATCATGGCAATTTCTTGCGCGGCAGACGTGTTTAGATGTTTATCAGTACACGCCGCACCAATATTAAACTGGGTTGGAACGTTCCAAACCCATGCTGGGAATTGTTCAAATTTTTGCATATTTAACCTTCATCTACTCTTTAAACACTCATCATTTCTACTTTGGACTTTTATCTTGATAGAAATCTAAAATTTCAAGCAAATCACCTAATCAAACAACTATAGCAACACGCCATACGGCCAATTTTGGCGTATTACTTGCGCTGGCAATAATTCAAGTACATGCAAGGCAAAATCCATATCATCCTGATTCAGCGCGCGTAGTGCATGGGCGCGTAACAAGGTTTGTAGCGCTTTACCAAACATAGGCGGATCCAGCATTTCACCTTCAAATTTAATCGCGCCGCCGTGTAAAGCATCGGCTTCAATGGCCGCTTTTAAAATACGTACTTTTTGGTTCACTTCAGTAGGAGAGGGCGTGTAGGCGGTTTTACATAAATGAATATGGCCAGGGTGTATCACCTGCTTGCCGGTTAAGCCCATCGCAGATTCTTGGCAGGCATGTTTATACACAATCCGCGATTCGTGATCGCCGTGTAAATCTAACCAACGGCGCACATCATGCGGCTCTAAAAACTTTTCAGGCATAATGTTAGCGCCGATTAAGGTTTCCACGCCGCCAATCACGCCTTTACCAGCGATACGCGCTTCAAACATCAGTTGGTTCATGTAAAACTGTAGCTCATCAATCCAATGCTCAGGCGTAATATGAATGCCCATCGCTTTTGAAAAGTCATGAATACCGAACACCACATGTTTCACCGTGCTGTATTGCATTAATTCAGGCGCGATTTTCAGCGATTTTGGATGCTCGATAATCGGCTGTATCGTAATGTTTGGGTTTAGATCTAGCAAAAAGCTGGATAGATCACGCACTTCTGCCGCGCCATAAGCCTCGCCAGCTTTGGCTAACATCACCACATCAATACAATCTGCCATATCGCTGACTAATTGCATATCCAGCTCATATTCATCAGTGCGAAATGAGTTAGAGCGAATCGCAATTGTCACTTGGCTATTCACTTTTCGCAGTTCAGGCAGCTCTTTACGCAGTAAATTACGGCTCATTTCTTTTTGGCGACAACCATCTTCCAAGTCAAAAATAAGCGTATGCGCATTGGTTTTATGCGCATGTTTTTTCATGCGTGCCGCTGCTTGGTCCATATCTTCATAAATGCCTAGCGAAGGCGCATACTTAACCGGCGGGTAATACAATTGAATGCCAGGCCATTTTTCACCCAGCATTGCGCTATTGGTATAACACTTGATTTTCCCATGATGATCCATGCCCGCATCCCCCGAATTTTGCTGTGTATTATTCATGTTGAGTCTTAAATTTTTTTAACTACTTTGGTTTAAATACTAATGTCTTCACGACCACTTAATTTGGCTAACACACGCTTCATCGCTTGTGCATCAAGATTTTTAGTGGCTAAAACTTCAACCTTACTAAAGTTTATTCTTGAAGTCACCACATCTAAAAACTCGTTATCTGGCAAGTCTAGCAAACTATCGAAAGCTAACAACTCTTCAGTACTTAATGTAGCTAGGTGATTTTCTGAAAATCGTTGCAACACAATATCGAGTTCTAATAAGCCACGACGGCAACGCCAGCTAAGGCGGCGGACTTCTTCAGCGGTCATGTTTTTAGCAATACTCATATATTCTTATAGTGACTTGATTTCTATATGTTTCTTGGCAACCGCTTTATGTTCACGCGCTTGCTCAAACTTCAGATCTTTAATCTTGGCAATGGCTAACGATGGATTGAGCTTTTTCGGGCAAACATCCACGCAATTCATAATATTGTGGCAACGGTACAAACGGTCAGGCGCTTCTAGATTTTCTAAGCGCTCATCCAAGGCTTGGTCGCGGCTATCGGCCATAAAGCGATAAGCTTGCATCAAACCTGCCGGACCAACGAAGGTTTCTGGATTCCACCAGAAGCTAGGGCAAGAAGTGGTACACGCACCGCATAAAATACATTCATATAAACCATCTAATTTGGCGCGGTCTTCAGGCGACTGTAAACGCTCAGTTTCTGGTGGGGCATCGTTATTAATTAAATAGGGTTTTACTGAATTGTAATGTTCAAAAAACTGCGTCATATCAACCACTAAATCGCGGATGACAGGCAAGCCAGGCATAGGGCGTAGCACTACTGGCTCTTCTAAGTCTGATAACTTAGTCACGCAGGCAAGGCCATTTTTACCGTTGATATTCATGCTGTCTGAGCCGCAAACACCTTCGCGGCACGACTTACGCAAACTTAAACTATCGTCCAAATCTTTAATGCGCAATAAGGCATCGAGTAACATTTGATCGCTATCTTCAAGCACTACATCGTAATCTTGCATGTAAGGCTTTTTATCGACATCTGGGTTAAAACGGTAAATTGAGAATTTCATGATGTAATCTCTAAATAGCTAAATTTGTTTGCTGTAAATTACTATAAGCTTAATAAATACGCAGTTTAGTAAACACGCGGCTTAGGTTCAAAGCTCGGCACTGTTTGCGGTTTTAAACGCACTGGCTTATAGGCTAATTTGTGGCCTTCACGGTAATACAATGAATGCGTTAACCAATTAACATCGTCGCGTTCGCTAAAGTCTTCGCGGCAATGTGCGCCACGGCTTTCAGTGCGGGCTTCGGCTGCGTGCATGGTGGCTAGAGCCACTTCCACCAAGTTATCAAACTCTAAAGCTTCCACTCTTGCTGTATTAAACACTTGGCTCTTATCTTTAATCACGGTATTTTTAGCGCGTTCTGCCACTTTATCGATTTCCGCAACACCAGCCTGTAACAACTCAGGAAAACGAAACACGCCACAATGCGTTTGCATCACTAAACGTAAATCATTGCCTACGTCTTTCACGGTTTCGCCTTGCGTTTGTGTGTTTAGGCGATTCAATCTGGCTAAAGTCATATCACAGGCGTCGGCTGGCAATGGTTTATGATTTGCATCTTTTTTCACTTCTTCCACCATTTTGTCGCCAGCCGCGCGGCCAAAAACCACTAAATCTAGTAGTGAATTAGAGCCTAAACGATTCGCGCCATGCACAGAGACACAAGCGCATTCACCTACCGCATATAAACCATTGACGATTGATTCGCCACCATCTGCATTTGGCACCACTACTTGGCCTTGCAGATTAGTTGGAATTCCGCCCATCATGTAATGCACGGTAGGCACAATAGGAATCGGGTCTTTAATCACATCGACATTGGCAAAGGTTTTAGCAATTTCGCGGATGCCAGGTAATTTATCGTTAATCAGCGCTTCACCAAGATGGTCTAATTTTAAGTAGACCGCATCTTTATTTTTACCCACGCCACGGCCAGCCTTAATTTCAGTAGCAATGGCGCGTGAAACCACATCGCGGCTAGCTAAATCTTTAGCATTAGGCGCGTAACGTTCCATAAACCGTTCGCCTTCGCTATTTAGCAAATAACCGCCTTCGCCGCGCACGCCCTCGGTAATTAGCACACCAGCATTGAGTACACCAGTCGGGTGGAATTGCCAAAATTCCATGTCTTGTAGCGGAATATTTGCCCGCGCGGCCATGCCTAAGCCATCACCAGTATTGATGAACGCATTGGTGCTGGCTTTAAAAATACGGCCTGCGCCGCCAGTGGCTAATAAAGTGGCTTTGGCACGAATGCAATGCACTTCACCGGTTTCAATTTCCAGTGCGATTACACCTAACACATCACCGCTGGCATCTTTTAATAAATCTAGCGCCAGCCATTCTACAAAAAACTGCGTATTAGACTGCACATTACGCTGATACAAAGTGTGCAACATGGCGTGACCAGTTCTATCGGCCACTGCGCAAGTGCGTGAAATGGCTTTTTCGCCAAAGTTTTGCGTCATGCCGCCAAATGGGCGTTGAAAAATCTTGCCGTTTTCTAGTCGGTCAAACGGCATACCAAAATGCTCAAGCTCGACAATCGCAGCAGCGGCGTTTTTACACATAAACTCAATGGCATCTTGGTCACCCAAATAATCTGAACCTTTGATGGTGTCGTACATGTGCCACAACCATTTATCATCCGCCACATTACCAAGCGCGGCGGCAATGCCACCCTGCGCTGCAACCGTGTGTGAGCGTGTTGGAAATACTTTACTTAAAACTGCGACTTTCAAGCCAGATTGGGCTAATTGCAATGATGCGCGCAAGCCAGCACCGCCGCCACCTACCACTAATGCATCAAATTTTAACGTTGTTAATGCCATCACTTTTAAACCTTTAATAAAAACTAAATTTAACTTTCAACCCTGTCATTCCCGCCGGCGCGGGAATAACGAATTGCTAGGTTTTAGGTCTGAAAATATTCATATAAAACACACTACTTTCTCACAAACAGCCAGCTTGCCCATGCAATATAAACCCATAACAACACCACTAATATTTTCAGTAATACGCTGCGCATCTGCATATTCGGTACGTAATCTTTAAATACATCGCGTATACCTAGCCATGCATGTATGGATAAACTAATCCAAAATAACCAACTGGCAATGCGAAACCATGAAGGCTGGAAAAAGTCTAAAAACGCTTCATAGCTATCAGCTTGTAATATTAAAATACGGATAAATAACATGACGCTGTAAACAGCCATAATCAATGCCGTAAGCCTTTGCATTAGCCATGCACGCATGCCGGGGTAACGCTTGGTGAGGAGTTTTGTCATCATATTAAACCGATCAAGCCCACAACTTAACTGCCAGCACTACAGTTGCCAACACGCCTAATACCAACACCACTTTACTGGTATAACGCGCTTTCATTAGCGTGGTCATCCAATGCACGTCCATCGCTAAATGCCTTACGCCAGCAAAAAAGTGGTGAAAAAATGCCCATGCCAAGCCAAGTAGCATGAGCTTTATAAAAGGTGAATCTAATATTGAAACCACCCTCTCAAAATGTGCCGCAGAGCTTAATGCAAGCTGCAAAAGCAGTAAGATTATTGGTAAGACTAAAAATAAAATGCAGCCTGTTGCTCTATGTAAAATAGACACCAAAGCGTTAATCGGCAACCGGATAGTGAATAGGTTTAGATTTTTTGGCCTATTTTTGGCTTTGCAATGACAGCTACTTTGCGTTTCATTTACTTGCATGATGGTCACTTTAATATTTTCAATTGGACTAAATGGGCGGTCTAGTGATTAGCCTGCTGTAAACGTGCCGCATCGGCTACCGCGCCAGAAACAATACTTAGCAAGCGCGTATCAAATGGTTTAGGAATAATGTATTCCTTGCCAAAACTTAAGCTGGTTAAGTTGTAGGCTTTAAGCACATCCTCAGGCACTGGTTCACGGGCTAGCGCGGCTAAAGCATGTGCAGCGGCTATTTGCATTTCATCGGTAATTTGTTTTGCTTTAGCATCTAAAGCGCCACGGAATAAATAAGGGAAACACAGCGCATTATTCACTTGGTTTGGGAAATCTGACCGGCCGGTAGCCATTAAAAGATCATCGCGTACCGCATGGGCTAAGCTAGGCTGAATTTCAGGATCTGGATTGGCTAAGGCAAATACCACAGGATTTTTTGCCATCAATTTAAGCAATTCTGGCATCAAAGTATTGGCGGCAGAAACGCCGATAAATACATCGGCATTCGGCATTACATCTGCCAGTGCTTTTGCGGCGCTGGGCGCAACGGCTAAATGACGGTTGTTATCATGCAAGTCAGCACGCGAGGTATCTAATACACCCGACTTATCGACCATCGTGATGTTGGTGGCACCCATTAACTTGAGCAATCTGGCGCATGAACAGCCTGCTGCGCCAGCACCTAAAAATACGATTTTTGCCGTTGGCAACATTTTACCTTGAATCTCTAATGCATTAGTAAGCGCGGCAGCTACAATCACTGCGGTGCCATGTTGATCATCGTGAAACACGGGAATATCCAACCGCGCACGCAATTCTTTTTCAATTCTAAAACAATGTGGTGCGGCAATATCTTCTAAATTAATGCCGCCAAAAGTCGGGGCGATATTCACCACTGTTTCAATAAATGCCTCAACGCTAGGTGCGGTAATTTCAATATCAAACACATCTATATCAGCAAAACGTTTAAACAACACCGCTTTACCTTCCATCACCGGCTTACTAGCCAGCGCGCCCATATTTCCTAAGCCCAGCACCGCTGTACCATCGGTAATCACCGCCACTAGATTACCTTTATTGGTGTATTTGTAAGCATTAGTAGGGTCGCGGTTAATCTCGCGCACTGGCACGGCAACACCTGGCGTATAAGCCAAAGATAAGTCATCTTGCGTAGCGCATGGCTTAGATGATTCAACGGACAGCTTTCCTGGTCTAGGAAACTCGTGGTAATCAAGTGCGCGTTTGTTTAAATCGTCCATTATTCTCAATGCCTTATTAAGGATTTAGTTTTTTGATGGTGCTAACTTCTTATTCTCATTATTTCTTTTGCTGTTACGTACTTTTAAACAATTCTCAGTAACCATTACCTTAATTCACCTGTAGGAGCGGCGCCCTCGCCGCGAAGCAATGTTTCAATTTCTTAGCATTCACCATTGCTTCGCGGCGAGGCGCCGCTCCTACATATGAGGTGCATTTTCAAAAGTAGCTATTCAAGCTCGTTCATATAATGATGGTTATCCGTCACACACAAACCCAAACGCCATTCCATCGGTTTATCACCGTAGGTAAATGACACACGCTCTATGCTCAGTAAAGGTTCGCCAGCATTCAAGCCTAAAGCAACGGCCACTTCACCAGCCGCTGCTACTGCTTTTAGTCGCTCTTCTGCCCGTATCATGCGCACGCCAAATTCAGATTCGTACATGCTGTACATGGAGCCGTTATTTTCTTCTACCCGAGTGCCATTTAATCCTTTAAAGGCATTGGCTGGCACCACAATATGATCAAAAATCAGCGGTCTGCCAGAAAATGTAAGCAAGCGCTTAATTTCTATGGTTGAAGCGCCTGCTTTCATATCCAATATTTGACCCATGCGTATATCGGCTTTGCCTTTTGTGCAGGAGATGAACTCATTCTTTAGCAATTCTTTTTGACCATCGACAGAAGTGAGCCTTAAAAACCTTAGCTTCATGCCTTCTGCACTGTGCGTGGCTACAAACGTACCTTTACCTTGCCGACGAATCAGAATATTTTCTGTCGCCAGCGCATCTATCGCTTTTCTAACTGTACCTTGGCTTACTTTATATCTGCCAGCTAGTTCAATTTCGCTAGGAATCATTTCGCCTGGGTGCCATTCACCACCGATCAGGCTTTGCGTGAGCAGTACTTTAATTTGATCATAAAGTGGCTTGTAGCTTGGTGAGTTGTAATGTTTATCTATCATAGTTTTAAGTATTTCATCCGAGGTCAGATGTAGGGCGGTTTAATGCTAAACGGCTGTTACATTGATAACTTTTTACATTAAGCGTATTTATATCACGCCACATTTAATTAGTCTAGTGTTTTATATCTTATATAAGACATAAGATATTGGTTGACAGTTTTTAATGTCAGTCTATATAATCTAAGCCATTACCAAACTATAAGAATTTGATTGCAAAACAACGCAAAAAAAGAGGCCTCAATCAAAATGAATCAATATTTTCGCCCACGCCGATCTATGCTGTATGTACCTGGTTGCAATACCCATTATCTTGAACGTGCGCGCACCTTGCATGCTGATTCGGTTATCCTGGATTTAGGCGACCCCATTCTGGTGGAATGCAAAGAGCAATCTCGGGACAACGTGGTGCGCTTTGTTAACGAGGGCGGTTATGGCTCGCGTGAAGTGGTGGTGCGCGTCAATGACCTTGATTCAGAATGGGGTGCTGATGACATTAAAGCCATTGCAAAAACCAAAGTTGATGCCATTCTTTTCCCTAATATTGAATCACGCGAAGACGTACTCACCGCGTTATCAATGTTAGATGCCGCTGGCGGTGCGCACATTCCAATTATGGTGATGATAGAAAGTCCGATCGCGGTACTTAACGCCAAAGAAATCGCAAGCGCATCTAGCAGAATAGTGTGCATCGTCATGGCTACGTCTGATTTAATTTCGCAATTACACGCAAGGGTCACGCATGAGCGCTCCGCAATTTTAACTTCCTTATCTTTGGTGATATTGGCTGCACGCGCTTACGGTAGGGCGGTGGTCGATGGTATTACCAGTGACTTTAAAAATATGCATTCATTTGAATATGCCTGCCGCTTGGGTCGCGACATGGGCTTTGATGGAAAATCATTGGTGCATCCTGCACAACTGGCTTACAGCAACGATGCTTACACGCCAAAAGCGGATGAAGTGCGTAATGCGCGCGAAATTATTCAGGCATTAAAAGACGCTAACGAGGCGGGCAAAGGCACGGTGGTGGTGAACGATAAGTTGGTAGAGCAGCACCATGTAAAAGCGGCTACGCGCTTGCTAAAACTCAGTGAACTGATTGCAAAATTGGAAGAAAGTCATGTCTAGTACTAATAACGTAATTTCAAAAATAAACGTAGGTCATTATTTTGAAGATTTTTACCTGAATCAAGTGATTCAACACGCCACACCACGCACCATAGGTGAGGGTGAAGCCGCCTTGTACATTGCACTCACAGGCGCACGCCAAGTGTTGCATTCAGCTGAAACTGTTGCGCAATCATTAGGTTACAAAGCGCGTCCGATAGATGATTTATTGGCTTTTCACATTGCCTTTGGAAAAACCGTGCCAGATATTTCAGTGAATGCAGTGGCTAATTTAGGCTATGCCGATGTACGCTTTTTACAGCCTGTTTACGCAGGCGATACCATAGGCACTAGCTCCACCGTGATAGGTCTGAAACAAAATTCTAACGGAAAATCTGGCATGGTGTATGTGCGCTCAATCGCAATCAATCAAGATCAGCAAGCGGTATTTTCATGGGTACGCTGGGTAATGGTGCATAAGAAAGTTTTAACTGCGGCAATGCCTGAAACTGCTGCGCCCGAAACAGTCGTGCCCGAAAAAGTAGTACCCGAAAAAGTAGTACCTAAGTTACTTAGTTTTGTGCCGGTTGCGGAACTGAATATTCCTAGCTTTCTAGATGCCAGCCAATTTGACACCAGCAATACTGGCGGTTCGTATTTATGGGATGACTACGTGGTGGGCGAGCGCATCAACCACCCAGCTGGCATGACGATTAGCGATACTGATCACACCTTGGCCACCAAGCTTTATCAAAATAACGCGCGCTTGCATTTTGACGATGTAATGATGAAAACAACAGCCTTTGGCCGTAGGTTGATGTATGGCGGACACATCATTTCATTGTGCCGTGCGCTATCACATGACGGCTTGGAAAATGCCTTATCGATATTAGCGATTAACGCTGGCACGCACTGCAATCCAACTTTTGGCGATGACACTATTTACACCTGGACTGAAGTTTTGGATAAATGGGAAATAGCCAACCGTAGCGATGTTGCAGCCTTGAGATTGCGTATGGTGGGCGTTAAAAACCAAGCGGCGGATACGCTGGCAGGCACGCATATTAGCAACGACGGCAAACAAAGCTATCACCCGAATGTGGTGTTAGATTTAGATTACACCGTATTGATGCCGCGAAAATAAAGTTCAGCTTAAAACAATACGACACTTTAAGAATTAGGATAAAAATATGACAACGACACCATCATTAGTACATCCAAACGAAGCACTATTTAGCGGTGAAAAATCATTCCCTATCATTCCGTCATGCGAGCATTTTGCGGGCAGTGAAAAGTTAATTTTAAAAGCCTTATCGCTGCAAGATAGCATAGGCGCGGTGTTTGATATTAGCTGCGATTGTGAAGATGGCGCGCAAGCTGGCCAAGAGCGCGAACATGCCGCCATGATAGTGCGCGTATTAACTAGCGAAGTGAACAAACATAAAATGGCTGGTGCGCGTATTCACGATTATACGAATGCCTATTGGAAGCAAGATGTGGACATTTTAGTGAGTGGCGCTGGTCAGGTTTTAAGCTATATCACCATTCCAAAATGTACGACTTTTGCGCAAGCCGAAGAGATGATTAACTACATTCAGCAAGTCGCAAAAGCGAACAATATTACGCGTGAAATTCCTGTACATATACTCATTGAAACACATGGCGCACTAAAAGCCGTGCATGAAATAGCCACTTTACCTTGGGTGCAAGTGCTGGATTTTGGTTTAATGGACTTTGTGAGCGGCCATCACGGCGCAATTCCAGCTTCTGCAATGCGCAGCCCTGGCCAATTTGAGCATAGATTACTTGCTCGCGCTAAAGCAGAGTTGGTGGCAGCGGCTTTGGCTAATGGCGTAGTGCCAGCCCACAACGTGACTTTAGATCTTAAAAATGTAGAAACTACGCATTCAGATGCCTCACGCGCACGCAACGAATTTGGCTTTTTACGTATGTGGAGCATTTACCCTACGCAAATTGAAGCGATAGTTGACGCCATGAAGCCTAATTTTGATGAAGTTCAAGATGGTGCAAACATTCTACTAGCCGCACAAAAAGCCGATTGGGGCCCGATTCAATATGACGGCGAACTGCATGATCGTGCTACGTATCGTTACTTTTGGGAGATTTTGCAAAAAGCCAAATTAACCAAAGTAGAAATTCCAGCAGAAGCGACAGTTGCATTTTTTAGTTAATTTTTCGTGACTATTAATTTTATATCACACAATTTAATCACGAAATTAAATCATAAAATTTTAAACAATTTAGGGTTTTAACATGACACAAGTAACCACCGCTGGCGCACGCTTTCGCGCCGCCCTTAAAGCTGAATCACCGCTACAAATTATAGGTGCAATCAACGCTTATCACGCCATGCTTGCCACTCAAAGTGGCTTTAAAGCGATTTATTTATCAGGTGGCGGCGTAGCGGCCGGTTCTTTGGGTTTGCCAGATTTAGGCATTTCAACCTTAGAAGATGTGTTAATTGATGTGCGACGCATTACCGATGCGGTAGATACGCCCTTATTAGTCGATATTGATACTGGTTTTGGCGGCGCATTTAACATTGCCCGCAGCGTAAAAGCCGTTGCAAAAGCAGGTGCAGCGGCAGTGCATATTGAAGACCAAGTACAAGCTAAACGTTGCGGCCATAGACCGAACAAAGCAATTGTGACTTTAGCTGAAATGGTAGACCGCGTGAAAGCCGCTGTGGATGCTAAACCCTACGATGATTTTGTGATTATGGCACGTACCGATGCTTTAGCCGTTGAAGGCTTGCAATCAGCCATAGACCGCGCCTGTGCTTGCGTTGAAGCGGGTGCAGATATGATTTTTCCTGAAGCAATTACCGAACTTAGCATGTACAAACAGTTTGCCGCAGCCGTTAATGTGCCCATTTTAGCCAACATTACCGAATTTGGTAGCACACCATTATTGACTGTTGATGAGTTACGCACGGCTGATGTTGGCATGGTGTTATATCCACTTTCAGCCTTCCGCGCCATGAACCAAGCGGCGCTTACGGTGTATGAAACCATGCGTAAAGAAGGCACGCAAGCAAATGTCATCGGCTTAATGCAAACGCGCGCTGATCTTTATGAGCATTTGGGTTATCACGCTTTTGAGCAAAAATTGGACGCTTTGTTTAAGCAAGAGAAAGCTTAATTAGCAAACGAATATAGCAACCATTAACACGGGAGAAATGAGTCATGACCAACACCACTGAAGCCCCTAAAATGAAAAAAGGCGTAGCCCTTGCTGGCGTTACGGCTGGTACCACGGCTATTTGTACCGTTGGCCACACGGGCAACGATTTACATTACCGTGGCTATGACATTATTGAGTTAGCCAAACATGCCACGTTTGAAGAAGTGGCTTATTTGTTGATACACGGTGAATTACCCAATAAAGCGCAGTTAAGCGCTTACCATGCCAAACTTAAAAAATTACGTAGCTTGCCAGAGGCGCTTAAAGTCGTATTAGAGCAAATTCCAAAAAATACTCATCCTATGGATGTCATGCGCACCGCGTGTTCAATGCTAGGCACTTTAGAGCCAGAATCCGCTGACCGCAACACAGCCTCTGCCAAAGATTTAGGCGACCGATTGATCAGCTGCTTAGGCTCAATTTTGCTGTACTGGTATCACTTTAGCCACAATGGCAAACGCGTTGCACTAGAAACTGACGATAACAGCATCGCCGCACATTTCTTACACGTATTACACGGCGTAGAACCCAGTCAACTACATATTGATGCAATGAACACTTCTTTAGTGCTTTATGCCGAGCATGAATTCAACGCTTCTACTTTTACTGGCCGCGTGATTGCTGGCACATTATCTGATATGTATTCTTGCATTACTGGTGCGATTGGTGCGCTGCGTGGCGCAAAACATGGTGGCGCTAATGAAGCGGCAATGGAAATTATTGAGCGTTATAAAAATGCCGATGAAGCCGAAGCGGACATTTTAGCGCGCATAGCCAAGAAAGAAATCATCATAGGTTTCGGCCATCCGGTGTACACCATTGCTGATCCAAGAAATGAATCAATCAAAGAAGTTAGCCGCAAGTTATGTGCTGATGCGGGCAATATGACGCTTTTTGACATCTCAGCCCGCATTGAAGAAGTCATGTGGCGTGAGAAAAAAATGTTCCCTAACCTAGATTGGTATAGCGCTTCTAGCTACCACATGATGGGCATTCCAACGGGCATGTTCACACCGATATTTGTGATTTCTCGCACTACTGGCTGGGTTGCACATGTGATTGAGCAGCGCATTGATAACAAAATCATTCGCCCAAATGCGGAATATACCGGGCCGGATAATCGCCCATTTATTTCAATAGATAAGCGTTAATACAAATACCAGCCAACACCACACCCGTCATTCCCGCGCAGGCGGGAATCCAGTTCAGATGACCAGCTCGCCTAAATTCCCGCCTGCGCGGGAATGACGAAAACATATTGAATTGAATATTTACAATTTTTAAACAAAGGATTTAAGTAATGTCATCTCACATTTCTAATGTACGCCCAGCACCAGACCAAGTCATTGTCGATATTGCCAATTACGTGGCTGACTTTGAAATCAAATCTGACGAAGCTTTTGATACCGCTCGCAACTGCTTAATGGACACCTTAGGCTGCGGTTTTGAAGCGCTAGACTACCCAGCGTGTACGAAATTATTAGGCCCAGTGGTCGAAGGCACTATCGTGCCAAATGGTGCAAAAGTACCAGGCACCAGCTTCCAGTTAGATCCAATTTTAGCGGCTTTCAACATCGGCGCGATGATACGCTGGCTAGACTTCAACGATACTTGGTTAGCCGCAGAATGGGGTCATCCATCAGACAACCTAGGCGGCATTTTAGCCACAGCGGATTATCTTTCACGTCAAAATGTCGCTGAAGGCAAAGCTGCTTTAACCATGAAAGACGTACTCACCGCCATGATTAAAGCGCATGAAATTCAAGGCGTTTTAGCACTAGAAAACAGCTTTAACCGCGTCGGCTTAGATCACGTTATTTTAGTTAAAATCGCCTCAACAGCTGTTGTAACGAAATTACTAGGCGGCAATAAAGAAGACATCATCAACGCCGTTTCAAACGCGTTTGTTGATGGTCAAAGCTTACGTACTTATCGCCACTCTCCAAATACCGGCTCACGTAAATCATGGGCAGCGGGCGATGCAACCAGTCGCGCAGTGCGTTTAGCTTGGATGACCATGCAAGGTGAAATGGGCTATCCATCAGCACTGACGGCAAAAACATGGGGCTTTTACGATGTGTTATTTAAAGGCAATGCTTTTAAATTCCAACGCGGCTATGGTTCTTATGTGATGGAACAAGTGTTGTTCAAAATCTCGTTCCCAGCAGAATTTCATGCACAAACTGCCGTGGAATGCGCCATTCAATTAAACGCGCAAGTGGGCAATAAATTGCAAACGCTAGAACAAATTGCGCAAATCGAAAAAATCGTCATCACCACGCATGAATCAGCGATTCGTATTATCGACAAAACCGGCCCACTGGATAATCCAGCAGACCGTGATCACTGCATACAATACATGGCAACCATTGGTTTGCTAAAAGGTAACTTAACCGCAAAAGATTATGAAGATGACGTGGCAAATGACCCGCGTATTGATGCCATTCGCGCAAAAATGGCCTGCGTAGAAAAAGCTGAATACTCAGCCGACTACCTAAACCCAGAAAAACGCTCAATCGCCAACGCCATTCAAGTGTTCTTTAAAGATGGCAGCAGCTCAGATAATATCGCAGTGGAATACCCAATCGGCCACCGCCGTCGCCGTGGTCAAGGTATCCCTGAACTCGTTAAAAAATTCCAAGTGAATTTAGCGCGCCGTTTTGATGCTCAAAAACAAGCAGATATTTTAGCGCTTTGTTTAGATCGGACTAAATTAGAAGCCACGCCAGTGAATGTTTTTGTGGATATGTTAGTCGCTTAATTGTTTGGGTGTGCAAATGATTTTATTGCACACCATTTTAAATGTAAGGTAATTCAGTTTCTAGGTACGTAAAATATTTTATGTCTATGAACTATTCTCAGATTTGGTGATGCCGAAAACCCCAAGTATCTACATAGGCTAGCTTGCTAGCCGCTACGCTAAACTGAGAATTTATAGTAGCTGATTACCAACAAACACCAGCTGCTGCACTAACAGAGCTAGCAGTCACGCCAGTATTAGTCATCGTTAAATTACCGCATGTTGGATCGGATGTTGGCTCAGCCGTTATTGTATAAGTGCTATTAGTATTTGCTAATTCAACCGTAATGCTATGCTTGCCACTTGAAGAGGGCACAGTTGTGCTCGCATTACCAATATCAGTAACTGATCCGTATACATTA
Organism: uncultured Pseudomonadota bacterium; assembly: GCA_903846555.1. Taxonomy (GTDB): domain Bacteria; phylum Pseudomonadota; class Gammaproteobacteria; order Burkholderiales; family Methylophilaceae; genus Methylotenera. The sequence goes on along the minus strand of CAINBI010000101.1, from coordinate 6,465 downwards.
TTTTCAGTATAGTAACGCTCCTCTTGGCTTGCAACTTGCATCATAGTGCTCTTAGCATCAGCTCGATTAGACTTCCGCACGCTTTCAACATAGCTAGGGTAAGCAATTGATGCAAGAATGCCTATAATTGCCACTACGATCATTAACTCAATTAACGTAAAACCACGATGATGTGTCATTTTTTTAGCAATCTAATTTCTAAAATACTCGGATTTTTTTTATCATTACTCACCAACATACTGACGAACATACCGACTTTAATGACATCGCCTTGATTAAGTTGCCCATTGAAATCGTAAACTTTTGCTTTTCGTGTAGAAAAAATATAAGTCACCGTATTAATCACTATTTTTCCATCTGAAATTTTAGAGACTACACCAGCAAGCCTGTGCTCATTATTTTGAATTGTAGGATCTTCTACGCGCAGGCCAGTAAGCCCATGCTCAGAACGTTGAAGTGAAGTAGTATTTACGTCTGCTAGACTATCTTGAGCCACCGCCACCGCTTGTGCCTGCGGGGCAATAACAGCATTGACCAATAAACAAAAGACTATCGATTTAATTTTAGATTTCATATAAAGCTCCTATTGCAATGGGATTTGGCGCCAAGAAGTGCGGCGGCTTACTATGTCAGACTTTTTAAGCTTAATTTCAGTTGTCTTGCCGTCTGTCTTGGTGGTTAAACCATAATCAATACCTGAGCTGTTAGTACCGCTAAAAATGGTTGGACTTGAGCTGATTGAATTATTGACTATACCAGCAACAATCGTGTCCGATGTGTTAACCGCTCCGTCATTATTGGTATCTATAGCCGCTGTTGATGGCATACCTCCAGTAAGATAATCTAGAACCATCGTTGTACTTGTACCACCATATGAACATGTACCTGAAGATGGAATAGTGGTGGTAAAAATAACACGCCCCGCACGGATTTTTGGATCATTTACTGAGCGCTCGCCAGTGGTTGGTAAATTGATATACCAACCTTTTTTAGGTGTTGATCCTGTGTAATTAACACTATTCTGGCTCACTTTTCGGTAAGTTTGTCCAGTAATAGAATCGGTACTTGTGATTTGTTGCGCAGTCAAATCTCCTTGAGTAACAGTGGTGTTACCGTGATCCCAAATTCCGTAAAAAGCATTGTGTTCGTTGGTCGCGATATCAGTGCTCTCTAGATATTTGCCAGTTCCAAAATAAACCATAAAGCCACCCGCAGGATTTTTTGCCACCGCAGGTGTTTCTGTAATTGGTTGCCCCGCAGCATAAAGTTTGCTTACGCTCCATGCCGCAGACGAGGTTGAAGTGATATCAAATTTCCACATATTCCCCTGTAAATCACCTGCATAAACAACGTCGGCTGTGTTGTTGCCGTCAACATCCACCGCAATAGGATTCGCCAAAGCATTAGGGGAACCAGATGACCCAGCACCAGTCGATATTTTTTGAATTAATGCGCCTGTTTTTACGTTGACTATAAACAAAGAGGACTGTCCAGTACCGGTGCTATTGTAGCCATTACCAAAAATAGCCGCCCACTCACCATTATTCAGCTTTACCATAGGTACTGGCCCTGCAACATAACCAACATCATTTGCATCTGCTGTAGCTGTCGCGTTATTTGGAAATTCAAAATTCACCAGAGCAGCCGCATTTGCTTCAGAGAAGCTTGAAGGGTCGGTAATATCCAAGCCGAATATACCTTTCGCGCCGTTCCCCATACTGCCGACCAAAGCAGTATGCCAACTACCATCGAAATAAACGTCAGCAGTGCTGGGGCTGCCATCAACATAATATCGGTGATTATAGGTAGTTGAAGTCAGTTTTGTTAAGTTGGAGTAAACGCTTGATGGAATATATGCGATAGCCTCATTACCCGTAGCAGCCTCAAAACCATGCAACATACCATCATTTGCACCAACATAAATAATAGGGGAGCGTGATTTATTTTCCAACCTAAATGCTGCGTAGCTTGAATCTGATATATTTAAGGATGGCGCGCCGACATATTGTGGTGCCGAATCGACAATATCCCCTAGTTTACTTGTGTTACGTGCCCTAAAGCCTAAGCCTTTGCCTTCATTCGTAATGCTGCCACGTAGGTAATTGAGCCTATCAGAACCATTAGTATCTACAATGTTAGTAGCACTGGTATTAAGCGCGTCTATCTGCGATGAATCTAGCTCTGTAGATGTTGGTGCTGTTGATGTTGCTGGCCAGCGAAAAGCGATGCCAGCTTTGGTGGATGGTTTGTAAGTTAATATCTTACGGTTAGTTGCGGCTTGCGCGTTAATCTGTTGACCAGCATCCCAAATCGTTGATCCAAGGCTACCATTACTAGCATTTACAGCAATACTTAAAAGTTTTCCAGACCAATCATGCGAATCAAATTTCGCCTGATAAACATGACTATTTGTATTAAGCGAGCCGCTATTTAGCGCAACAGCTGAGGCCGAGGCAGTTTGTGCATAAATATCACTAAAAATATTTGAAAAAGCTGTATTCAGGGTTGTAGCATCATTAGCACTGTAAGCTGCACCCGTTCCGCCAGCAGCTGCAATGGTATTTAATTGTGCTGGATTAACACCATAAGGCAGCGCAAAACCAATCATATAGGTTTTAACTTTGGCAGTTGAATTTAATAAGCTAGTGGCTTGAGTAGTAACATCAGTTAGATTCTGAGTTACGTTTGCAGATGGATTGCCATTTTGGGTGACGGATGGCAAGCCATCGCTAAGTAACACTAAAAAGTTTTTACCGCAAGAATCAGGTATGTGATCTTGTTCGCCACCCTCTTCATCAGTTAATTCTTGGTTATTGAAGTACTTTTTGGCGGTTATTAAAGTGCCTTCTAGCGGCGCTAAGCCTGAATTTTGCAAGGGATTGTCCGGATCTTTAGGTGAGTTGCTGTCTGTGGCTGGCTTGGAAGTCGTCAGCTTCTTATTAAGTTTGGTTGCCTGCTCATTATTGAGTAAGGCAAGTGGCGTGTGTAAATAGCCTTTGCCTGGCGAGGTGTTATTGAACCAAGCGCGGTCTACATATATTGAAGTCATACGTTTACCAAAATCGGTAATGCCTTGGCCCAGATCGCTGGTTGTTGGATTGTAAACATAAGACCCTATATAACTATCATACCCGCCGTTGCCAGTAAATTCATAACCAGTCGTAGTTACCCCAACAGGCGCGAGGTTAGATGTACCACTTTTGTTGGCAAAACAAAAGTAGATATCCCACGGCCCAGTAGAGGCATTTTCTAGAGTTGCGCAACTCGAGTTAGAGGTTCCAAAAAAGTCATGTGTAGGGTCAGTGCAGGCCGTTATTGAATCGCAATATAAATTACTGGGGGAGGAGCTATCATACGATGGCAATGCAATATTGTAGTAGATGAAATCGCCTGGCGAGGTTGGATTGGGGGTTTTAAATTTCTTTGTTTGGCTATTGCGTGCGCCCGTAAATGCTGCATTGTAATCGGCTGCATTATAAGAAACATCATACTGCCCAGCACTCAAGTAATAGCTAGTCGATGGATTTTGCGCATAGGCCAGCAAGCCCATATTGACCAGCCCCATATTGCTAGTAATTATACTTTTCATCGCGTTTCGTGCAATTTCAGATTTACTTGTCATCGCAGCACTACCAACAGCACCGCCAGTTGCATCTTCATCCATGGAGTTTGCATTTCCCATCATCATTAATATGTTCGGCTTGCCCTTATTTGTAAGAAAAAGTGGCACGCTAGAAAGCGCTAAAGGTGCAGCCATTGCCTGACTCGTAACTATGCTAAGTAGCGCCATATTAACAAATTGTAATGTTAATTTAAGATTAAAATTTTGACGATGCTTCATGCTTTTAACTCCTTTAGTGTTGCCTTATATCTTCATATTATTTTTACATAAATACTTTGTAACATGACCGGGGTCGTTGAGCGCTTCCCCCATCCCATCGCGGTAATTCTATAGGGTGTTCCACATGTTGAAGTTGCACTTTCACCAGCACAAGAAGTTAGGTCTGGCTGTATTAATTCAATAATATACCTTGGCTGCCGCCCAACATCGGCAATTGCTGTAGCCCCTGTTTTACTACCAAAAACAATCGGTATTCCACTGTCATTCCAATCCAAAATGGCAGCCCAAGCACTTGTAGCGGTGGTTGATGGAAGACACAATCCATCGGTACATGCTGCGGAAAAGCCAGAAGCAGGGGTTACACTGGCGCTAATATATATTTCCGCATCACGCAGACCACTTTCTGCAGCTTGAAATGCTACATTTTGATCCATAGCGCCTGCAGCTAGCTTCTCTTGTAGAATGGACGACTTCATGCCAACAACTCCAAGGATAGTTAGCAGGACCAATATAATAATGCTCACAAGCAACACAGCACCATTTTGCGAGTTAGCCATATGATTATTTTTCATCTGCATCAAGCGGCCCTATTTCGAATGGTTGTCACTAAGGTAAATGTGCGGCGTATACGTTTATCTGTTGGAGTGATTGCTGGCGCCCCATTAAAGGTGTAACTCTGCCCATTTGCCGATAGATTGTCATCGCTTGTTCTAGTTAAAAGCATCAGTTTTACTGCAACCACATCATTCATATCGGTAACATTATCCGCTGTCACATATTTGTCAGGCGAAAGATCACCATTAGTATCTTCACCATAAAGAATCTTTAATTTTTCTACATTATCGGCAAGTTCTTCACTAGCGTTTCCATTGGTTTTTCGCCATAACGACAGACCACCAGTGAGATCGCTACTTGCCCCAACGTAGTAGGTAATGGTTGAAATTGGCATCACCACGGCATCCGTACCAAACGCGCGACCTAAATCAGCTGTTGCATTTGAACCAACCGCATGACTAATACTCGTTGCGGCAATGGTTGTGACACTAAATACTGTAGATGCCACACAATCCGCGATTAGTGCTGTATCGCCGACAGCAAGACCATCTGTGTTAGCCGCGATTGAAATATTCGCAGAACCATTTGCCATGACAGCTGTTAGTGGCACTCCTGTTCCAACACCCATACGCACGGTAATCACATCGCTGCCTACGGTTGGTGTAGGTGCTACCGCAGATATTGAGGCATCCAGTGCTGGCGTCCAAGCTGCTTCGCCATAAAAACCCTCAACTGGCATGGCTAAATTATCTTTGTATCCAAATCCGGTAATGACATTATTCACTGAGGTTGTTGCAGAACTGGGTGCTGCTCCCTTTCGCCCAAGGCATCCACGATAGCCCGCCTGACGAATATCAGTCTGCATTTTAATGAGTGCGAATCTCGCATTCTCTTGTAGGCGCGCCATATTATCTTGAGTTTGGTTAGTCTTAATATTAGTTAAAAAGAGCACCATTACTGCACCACTCACAACTAGACCTATTGCCATCGCTATCATCAGCTCCACTAGGCTAAGTCCAAATTGTTTCTTCATGGCTGAAATCCTATCGCAACACTTTTTGTCACTGCACTTTGGTTCTTGGGCTTGTCGTTCCATGATACCCGCACGGCATAACTAAGTCCCGCACCATCACATGCAGCGCTACTAGGTGTGCTATCAATACAAACGGTGCCACTCCCACTTGGCAATAAACCTGCCACAGTTTTTTTCCAGTCATAAACATCGTCTTGGGCTAATTCAGTAACAGTACATGCAGCCGGTGCTGCATGTACGTCGTCATAATGTACCGCCTCGCAAGCATTATCACTACCTGCTATGCCACTGTATTGGCCAGCCTGTACTCCAGCCATATTGGCTTTCATGCGGTCAACCATGTCGTATGCTAAAGTCGTTGCAGTAGAGCGAGTGCCTGCGCTTTGGTTACTTGAAAGGCTGACCAATTGTAGGCCAGCAAGAGCCAGTAAACCAAAAGATAGGATAACAACAGCAATCAAAACCTCTAATAAGGAAAATCCATTTTGATGTTTCATGCACATAATCCACTTGAGTCTTTTCTAATGCGACCAGTCGGGTAAATAATCACCTTGGCACCTGAGTAGCCAGTTTTACATGTTGTGATCGTTAAATTTGTGTTTGATACCCCTGCTGAATTGTAACTCACAAAACTTGCACCATTTGGCGTCGTCATTAAATCGCCACTGGCTGTTGCGCTAGACACTCTCAGAATCACATCCCCAGCCTCTACCGAACCGGCTGTAGTAGCATCAACAAATACGATACGTCCGCTCGCCCAGCCATCAGCTGTACATGTGGCACCATCACTACTTTGACAAACCGACACGCGAGTAGACCTGCTTATGGCCTCACCTCTGGCTAAAACAAAATCTAACATTAACGATGTATTTTCATTGGATAATCTATACTTGGCCTGTTGGCGCGCGTTTAAAATTACCCAGGTGTGCGCGTTGTAGAATTACCCAGAGTGAAGGCCGTCTAAAAATGACGAGCCTGTTGATAAGTGTATCGCATTTATGCGGAAGAAGTTGCGTGTTGAAGTGCTTTTAGGAGG
>CAINBI010000100.1 GCA_903846555.1 uncultured Pseudomonadota bacterium | reverse complement strand
GCCAACCCCAAGCCTAAAAATGTGAAGCAGGGGTTCGCCGCACCACCCAATCTTCGTAATAAAGCGCCTGCATCTCTGGATATTTTGGCGCCATCTCTCCCTTGGCGAGGATAAGCACAGCATTTAGCTGAATACCCCACAAATTTAATGTGCGACAAAGTAAACACCATCATCGCCGCCAAACAAAACAATGCCAACACCAGTCAACTGGAGGCCGAAGTCGATGCTATGGTGTATGCGCTTTATGGCTTGAGTGACGATGAAATTAAACTGGTTGAAGGCGTGGCTTAACCAGCCACTACCTCACCAGCCACTACCCCGTCACTTCGTGCCACCCCTTCTAAAGAAGGGGAATTAACCGCTGAATTATTCCCCTTCGAAGCGAAGGGGTGGCACGAAGTGACGGGGTAGTGCCTTTAAAAGGTATTACCTATTAAATTTGTTATAAAGTGCGGCTAAACAAATTAAGCGCAAGTTGATAACACAGCAATGCCGTTTGTGCATCATAACGCTCATCACCATCTCGCATAAATGCATGCTGCGCATTAAATTCATGCCAAGTAAAAGTAAGGTTTGCTTCTGTCATTTTTGTATGCACTTGCACACGGCCAGCGGTTGGAATATGTGTGTCTTGCTTGCCCCAAATCATCAACATTTCGCCAGTAATATCACTTAGGCGCTCCATGCTGTGTTGGCCAGCTTTATTTGGAATGGTCAGCGCATGAAGATCAGTGGCATAAAAACAAGCCGTGCCTTTTATTTCAGGCTGTAGCGCTGCACGAAAAGCCAAATGGCCTCCGATACAAAACCCCATCGCACCAATATTGCCGTTATACCAAGCTTGCTGTTTAACAAAGCCTATCATCGCGGCATTATCTGTATCGTAAGCTTGCACATCTTTAGCGGCTTTGTCGGCGTTGCCTTTATCACGGCCAGCATCGTCATACGCCAATACTGTACCTATCGGGTTCATCTCATGAAAAACCTCAGGTACGAGCACTACGTAGCCATGACTCGCCATAATTTTAGCGGCACTTTCAATGGGGCCTGTTTGCTGAAAAATCTCTGAATAAAACAAAATGGCTGGATATTTACCTTCGGCTGAGGCTTTGCCGCCAACAGGGCTGTGAATATAAGTACGCATCACGCCAGTAGGGGTGTTGATGTCTGCAATTTGGCTTTGAACTCTCATGGCTTATTTTACTTTCCGAATAGTCTATAAATTATCTACGGCCTATTGTACAACGCTGCTTGCGGTTTATGCATTAGCGGCTTTTCGCCGACCGCACTAAAACAGCTCAACGCATTCATTTGAATTTTTGGCTGCGTCATCAACCGACCCTGTTAAATAAACCATATAAGGTTTGCTAAGCGCACTACTATTTTCGTAAAATGATGTTTTAAATGTATTTATTTTTATGATGCAACTTACAATGCAACTTATTATTAATGGTAAACCACGAAGTTTCGATTTAACCAGCCTCGATGTAAGCAGTTTCAGCGTGTCGCATTTAGTCACGGTGCTGGCTTTAGAAGGCAAGCGACTGGCTATTGAGTGCAATGGCGAAATTGTGCCTCGTAGCCAGTTTAGTGAAAAACAGCTGGTCAATGGAGATAAGCTGGAAATTGTAGGCGCCGTAGGTGGCGGTTAGTCACGTATAACCGCGCCCAATATTGGTCATAAAAACCTCATCGTTGTTATCAAGAAGGATACTAAAAGTTGTCAGACTTATTAAAAATTGCAGATAAAACCTACCGTTCGCGCTTACTGGTAGGCACTGGTAAATATCAAGATTTTGCACAAACACGCGCTGCGATTGATGCCAGCGGCGCTGAAATTATTACCGTGGCGATTCGCCGCACTAATATTGGCCAGAATGCAGGTGAGCCATCACTGTTAGACTTTTTACCACCAGAAGAATTTACCTATTTGCCCAATACCGCAGGTTGTTATTCTGCTGACGATGCCGTGCGTACTTTGCGCTTGGCACGCGAGTTATTAGATGGCCATAAATTAGTCAAGCTAGAAGTGTTAGGCGATCCAAATACGCTGTACCCAAACATGATTGAAACCATTGCCGCCGCCAAGGTGTTGGTTAAAGATGGCTTTGATGTGATGGTATATTGCTCGGACGACCCGATTATCGCCAAACAGTTAGAAGAAATCGGCTGTTGCGCGGTCATGCCATTGGCCTCGTTAATCGGTTCTGGCATGGGCATTTTGAATCCTTGGAATCTGCAAATCATCATCGCCAACGCCAATATTCCAGTGTTAGTAGATGCTGGCGTAGGCACCGCCTCTGACGCCGCTATTGCGATGGAACTAGGTTGTCAAGGTGTATTGATGAACACGGCAATTGCCGCTGCCCGCAACTCAGTGCTAATGGCTAGTGCCATGAAAAAAGCCGTTGAAGCTGGGCGTGAGGCTTATCTGGCAGGCCGTATGCCTAAAAAGCTCTACTCTGCCAGCCCAAGCTCGCCAACTGCGGGCCTAATTGCATAATATGCCTATATTCTGGGTAGATTTATGAGTAGCGCAAACTATTATGAGTGTTCGGTAACCGTTGAAGTCGCATTTAACCCTGAACAATCAGATATTGAGCGCAATCGGTACGCGTTTGAATACCACGTTAAAATCACCAATACTGGCACTATCGCAGCACAGTTAATTAGCCGCCATTGGATTATTACTGAGGCCAGCGGCGCTAAACAGGAAGTTAAAGGTTTAGGCGTGGTAGGCGCTCAACCGCTGCTTCAGCCTAGCGAATCTTTTGAATACAGCAGCGGCACGCTAATTAGCATGCCTATGGGTGAGATGCAGGGTACTTACCAAATGGTGGCCGAAGACGGCAAACGTTTCGATGCGATTATTCAGCCTTTTAGCCTAAGCATGCCTAGAGTCTTGCATTAGACTTTGTGCTGACGCTACTGGGTAATGCGCTTCACAATTTTCAATCTCTAGTCTTGCTTAGTCTATCCATGAAAAAAACAGCTGCACTTTTTATCGTGATATTTGCCGCCAGCAACTTGGCGGCTTGTGCCAATAAAAATCTTAAACCTACTGAGCCTGTCACGCCAGTCGCATCAACCACTCAGTGCGATTGCGCTAGCGCAGTGCAAACGACAGAACCAAAAACCACCGAAACCAAGCTAGTTGATGTAAAAGAAGCGGCAAAAGATGCCGCAAAAATTGCAGACAAAATCCCAGAGTATGGCTTATTAAAAGCAGCTAGCTGGGAAGATATTGACGGGCTAAATCAAGACAATTTAAGTTTATCTTGGCCCGCTTGGATGCAAAGTTGCACGACTTTAGTCAACAAGCCGATCTGGCAAAAAGCCTGTAGCGCAGCGGCTCAGCTTAATAGTCGAACGGCTAACAAGCCAAATATAGACGCTGTGCAAAGTTATTTTAAGCAGTATTTTTCAGTGTATAAAACCACCAATATTGATGGCACTGATAATGGCCTGATTACTGGTTATTATGAGCCACTACTCAAAGGTAGCCGTACAAAATCTAGCAAATATGCCTACCCTTTATACCAACAGCCGACTGATTTAATCACCGTTGAGCTAGATAGCATTTACCCTGAGCTTAAATATAAACGTGTGCGCGGTCGCTTAGTCGGCAGTAAATTAGTGCCTTATTACAATCGGGCCGAAATCGAGCTGGAGACCTCCCCCATCAAAGGCCGTGAACTGCTGTTTGTCGATGACATTATTGATGCTTTTTTCTTGCAGATTCAAGGCTCAGGTTTGGTGCAGTTAGAAAATGGCGAACAAGTGCATGTGGGCTATGCCGATCAAAATGGGCAAACCTACAACTCAATCGGCCGCCTTTTAATTGAGCGCGGTGAACTCACTGCCGCCAATGCCTCAATGCAGGGCATTAAAAACTGGGCGCGTAACAACCTAAGCAAACTACGCGAACTGCTCAACAATAATCCAAGCTATGTGTTTTTTAGAGAATTACCAGTAGGCCTGCCAGGGCCGTTAGGCGCACTTGGCGTGCCAATTTTAGGTGAAAGAAGTGTGGCGGTAGACCCTAAATTTATACCACTTGGTGCGCCTGTATTTTTATCGACCACTGAACCGAATAGCACAAAACCCTTAAAACGCCTGATGATGGCGCAAGACACTGGCGGCGCCATTAAAGGCGGCGTGCGTGCCGACTTTTTTTGGGGTGCGGGCTTTGAGGCTGGGGCAAAAGCTGGGGCCATGAAACAAGCAGGTAAAATTTGGGTGCTACTACCTAAAGAGTTTGTGCTTAAATAAGTCTAGCTCTAAGTAACAGCCTTCTTGGCTCGATCCGATATAACATCGACCCAGTCGCACCCATCGTTTTAGCAATGTCACCCACTAACTATTGATTTGTCGGACGTTAAACCTGCCAGCACTAAAATGGCGCTCTATTTCTTTTCAGCAATCCTAGCCTCTGCCTCAGCCTCTGGTGCGATTTACACTATAACGCTCTTGTTTGGTGCGCTAGTGATAAACTTAATGACTAGCGGCGATGACAGATACCTTTAACGTCATGATCTATAATGAAATTTTATTAAAATAAATGTTGGCATAATATTTGCTGTTTAATAATTAGCGAGAAAGCGGCATTGCTTAATAACTAAGCACTACAGTTTTAAAAAAGATGACTAGGGTTCCGGCTTTAATTTAATTAAAAGTGTCTGGTCCAAGAGTTGTCGGCCATCATTTGTTTGGCTACACGGAGGGATAAAAGCCCGGGAGGAAGCGTTTTTTTAATGCGGCCTTCTCGACTTTTGCCAACCTAGGAGCTACTCATGCACAGTTCAACTTTTATCACGCGCTTTTCAGTACGCAAAGTATTAACTGCTACTGCATTCACTGCGTCTTTACTTTTTACAGGATTATCTAACGCCGCAACCCCACTTAAAGTGGGCTATAGCGACTGGCCAGGCTGGGTTGCTTGGCAGGTGGCTATTGATAAAGGTTGGTTTAAAGAAGCCGGTGTCGATGTCCAATTTGAGTGGTTTGACTACGCGGCATCTATGGACGCTTTTGCCGCAGGGAAACTTGATAGCGTTTTAGTCACTAATGGCGATGCCTTAGTCACAGCTTCTGGTGGCGCTAAGAATGTGATGATTCTGATTACCGATTATTCCAACGGTAATGACATGATTATTGCGAAACCGGGCATTAAAAGTCTAAAAGATTTAAAAGGTAAAAAGATCGGTCTTGAAACTGGCTTTGTTGAGCACTTAATGCTGTTAAATGGCTTAGAAAAAGCGGGTATGAAAGAATCTGACGTCACTATCGTTAATACCAAAACCAATGAAACCCCACAGGCTTTAGCTTCTGGCGATTTAGCAGCAATCGCCGCTTGGCAGCCAAACTCTGGTGAAGCCATGAGCAGAACGCCTGGTGCAAAGCCAATTTACACTTCTGCGGATGAACCGGGCTTAATTTATGACGTGCTTGCGGTAAATCCAGTGAGTTTATCAAGCCGTAAAGCTGATTGGGTGAAGCTGACCAAAGTGTGGGATAAAGTGGTGACTTATATCAATGACCCAAAAACGCAGCCAGATGCGGTAAAAATTATGGCGGCACGAGTCGGCGTTAAACCAGAAGCCTATTTACCTTTGTTAAAAGGCACTAAGTTACTGAGTCTTGAAGAGGGCAGAAAAGTATTTGTTAAAGCTAAAGGGTTTAAATCCTTATATGGCTCTAGCAAAATTGCCGATGACTTTAACGTGAAATATGGTGTCTACAAAAAATCTATGGATTTAAGCAAAGCGATTGATGCCTCCATCACTGCTAAGTAAGCGATCTATCTGAGACCTTTGCACGAAACAGGAAATAGTTCAATTTTAAACAAAAATACCAAAAACCGTCATTCTGAGCATAGCTCAGAATGACGGATTGAATGTTTTTAGTGTAAAAGTTGTTTCGTGCAAAGTGTTGGCGCGCGTTTAAAATTACCCAGGTGTGCGCGTTGTAGAATTACCCAGAGTGAAGGCCGTCTAAAAATGACGAGCCTGTTGATAAGTGTATCGCATTTATGCGGAAGAAGTTGCGTGTTGAAGTGCTTTTAGGAG
>CAINBI010000099.1 GCA_903846555.1 uncultured Pseudomonadota bacterium | reverse complement strand
TTCACACTCATGCCTGGCTGAAATTGAATTCGGTTCATGCTCATGATGCTCTCCTTGACTAGGTTTTTACTATTATACGAGATTGCACAAGCTGTTAGCCTTGTTTTATATGGATTCCTGAGGATTAGTGCTAATCAAGTAAACTAATGTTTTTAGATGTATTTTTAGTTGTTCACTAGCTTTTTTTATTGCTTTATCTCTTTCTGTTGCGATCTTAATCATAGCAATATTAAAATCTTTGATGTCTTGCTTGTTAAAATTTTCCAAACTATATTTTTGATGGTGATGTATAAATTTGATAGCATTTATTACAGTTGATGAAGTGTATATCGTTTCATTTAATGCATTTAACATGGTTAACAACTGATCAGAACTTGGAACTTTTGTACCTTGATTGTAGTGATTTAGAAGGTCACTTCTCGGATAATGATCATCAGGCATATTGATTGATAAAATATCTGAAATATCTTGCCATGTTTTCGCACTTTTCCTCAACTTCCGGAAAACAAACTTAAAAATTACTGACCTGAAACGGTCGTAGGTTCCTTTTACTTCCGCAAACTTCTTTGATTTATTTTTCATACTGACCCGATCGAGGTGAAAATAAGACAAAAATAACACCGTTACTGAGTCACACATTAAAAAAATACAAATTTTAAAATCACTTCACATTATTTATTTGAGGTGAATTAAGTATGACAACAGATTTTAGCCAGTTTAAACGACACGGTTTATTGCGTGTAAAACAAATTGTAGGTAAAGATGGGTTAATACCAATTTCTTATAGTGGTTGGTGGGCCGGTGTTAAAATTGGCAAATTTCCTCAACCAATAGCAGGGAACCCACTTGGTTCAAAGATTACAGTATGGAGTGCAGAAGCAATATTCAACTACATTGATTTAGTATCGAAAAATGGTGCTGACAATGTTTAATAAAGGAATAATACTTCGTTACGGTAGAATTAAATCTAAAAAACAATTGCTACACGCGTTCAGGCACAATAATCGCGAATTTATAAATCCAGATTCTAATATTAACCTTGCAAAAACAATCGAGAATTACTCAATCGGTGAGTTTTACTCCGCGACGGAACACATGTTGCAATTTGAAAAAGAACTGGATGCTTCCAATATTAAATCTGTGCGAAGTAATGCCATTCTAGCTGTTGAGGTGCTAATTAGCGTTTCAGTTCATTTGTCTGAAGATGATCTACAACTTTTTTTTATCGATTGCGCAAATTGGATAAAGGATTATTTCAATGTTCCAATTTTATCAATTGATGTACACTTAGATGAGTCAAATCCGCATCTGCATGCAATTTTATTACCCGTCTTAGTTAGTGGGAAACTTAATGGTCACAAGCTTGTCGGAAATATTGAGAAGATAAGGTTAGCTCAGAAGTCACTTTATGATGCGGTTGGAAAGAAATTTGGACTGTCAAATTGGGCTGGTGATAGGAAAAACAAACAAGAATTAATCCATGAAGTTTTACAGCGGCTTAAAAATGACGTTGTGGTTGAGTCTGTTGCTTGGCCTGTAATTTTAAAAGATATAAAAAAGAATCCACATCTTTTTTTAGGAGTATTAAGTTAGCTTAGATGCTAAGACGTTTAAGGTTACCGACCACCGGAGGATTAGTCAATGTTAATGAATACACCGTTGTGGTCGCTCATTCGATACCCGTCTTCTGCTGTTCCTTCCCAAGCACCGATGGAGAGAAGTTCAGAGGCTATTGATCGAGACAGGCAAAAGTGGTCAACCGTGGCGCGCGCGAGACCATTAGCACGCATATCGATCTTTGTTACGCACTGAAGTGATAATTGATCAAGCGCAGAGGAGCGCTTCTTTAACAATTTGGCATCTTCGTACCAATCGGACTCGTCACGGTTTTGGTTGAAATCACCGGTCACAAAGTACAGGTGGTCGGGAAATTCTTCCCGAAGTTACCGCCAATCGTCAGAGTGAGTTCAATGGACTTTCGGTGTTCTTCCTATCCTGACCTCGATCATTCGCATTCGTGATGATGGTGCCGAATACCAGTATTGACCGGACGGGGGAGTCTACGTCGGCACATACATTAAAGTAAGGGTCGAGCTGTTTACCGCGCGGCGAATTGGCCAGTGTGACCAAATGGTGGCAAAGCTTTCTCAGGTCGCGAGGTAGGCAGGTTGGCTTTGGGACTCAAGTTAATTATAGCCATTCAGAGTATAGGGGCGTGTGTTTGAGTTGCTGCTTTTCTTAAGACCTTTAGCGATGTGCTTGGAAGGGGTGCATGAAAGAATCGCCTTTTTTATATAAGCATAAAATTTGTTTTCTTAGTTGTACTACAAATAAATATGAGTCTCCATAGCTATTAGTATTAGCTTTTTTTGGGGTGTCATGCTGCCACTTTGTCTTGCAGTAAATTACGAAGCTCCAATAATGTTAATTTTCTAACGACTGGTAGGTTGGTGTAACCTGTCGCAGGCAGTTTTTTATTTACAACCCAAAATGGCAGCACCAATCTTCCATCAGGCAATTTTTCAACCAGTGATCGTGGAAAATCAGCAATTCTAGGATTTCTACCAACTTCTTCCCACTTATCCTGCACATCATTCCAGTGATATTCAATGTAAAAAAATTCAAACATTCCCATTTTAGTGTTGGCTAAGAGATTGTTTTCTACTTCAGTCACTACTACAAAGAAATTTGAATTATTAAGTTGGTAGTCCAACCACCTCATATAATCATCAAATTGATCACTGCTAATAACAACAAACTCAGTTGAGTACTTTGAGTCGGTTTCCAACCACAGGTCTCCAATTTCAGTTCTGACACAAAATGCCCTGCCCCTCCGACATACTACCGGCCATTCAAAATTACCATTATTAAGTCCATGGATGCTAAGTTTGTATAAGTCAAAATCTTTTGCCATTTGATTACCTTCAAAAAAATAGTAGCTACCAATACAATATCATTTAAGTTAATTAATGTCAATAAACCTTTTAAAATCAACAAGTTGAATTAATGTCGACATGCTTATTCAATGGATATTGCCAATACACCCACCAGTAAAAACTTTACATTATGAGTAAGTTATAAACCCAAAGTTTAGCTGAAACACTTCACACAAGAATATCCGTTGTAATTGATCACTTCAATTTACAATAAGATATTCAGCTTGAAACGATTTTTATTTTTAGAATGTTAGAGGGATTGTGTTGAACATGAATGATTTTTTGTTGTACGTTAAGGAAATGGCATGTAATAAGGACTTCTACACACATTCTTTACTTGAAACACCATCCGACAAGATTTTGGTTGCCTCAGAAAAAAGAGTTTTTCAACAGAATATCCCCCCGTTGCTGACGATTAGCCATAATCTGCGACCGTCGCCTATGGCAGAATGTACGAGATCACCAGTGACGACTTTAGAGAAGTCTAATTTCAATAGCATCGAGCACCTATAGACAGATGTCTAAGCGGGTTAGAGCTTGCTAATCGGTTCGAGGGTGCCATGAATCAAAGCCTGCTGTAAATAAATAAGTTACCACGTTGCTGTTGCGTGTATCGTTTTATTTCACCAAAATCTTGCACTGTCAGAATGTACTTGGAATTCTTTCCATAATCCTCACACAACTCTTTGATTGAACATCCTGTGTTGACGCGCGTTTAAAATCAACAACGCCAAAGTGATTTGTGCGGCATTACTGCATGACACCATCGAAGACACGGAAACTACGGTTTGATTGGTCTAAAGCAGTCATTGATGAAGTACGCGGTACTAACAAGAAGCTTGAGCGCGTGTTTGATGAACTTTATGCGACTAAGCCATAATAACTATAGTACCTAACTAATAACAGGAATCTCGCCCCACTTAGTCGTATAGCTAGGGCTTTTATTCCCCTGCTTCATTTTCCACGGTCGCGTAAACCCCTCACTAGCCAGTTTAATAGATTCCTTGCCCATCTTGCGATTAATACTGTCCATGGCAGACATCAATGCGGCTGATTTAGGTGATGCCAGTGACGTGCTAAACAAGTCCGTCTGTACGCCTTCGATAGAAACGATTTCACTCAGCATTACACCCGCTTTCGCGTAGTTATAATTAGGCTTGTAGATTTTCTTTAACGCCACTAGCGCAACGTTTACAAGTCGCCTAGTATCGTCAGTAGGGCTAGGCACTGGAATGGTGATGCCGTTGCTGTAAAATGGGTCATCAGGCTTAAATGGGCTAGTTCTTATATAGACATGCACCGAGCCTGCATAGGAGTGTTGTCGGCGTAGCTTTTCTGCGGCAGTACTCATGTAAAGCGTAATGGATTGCGCTAGGCTTTCGTAATCACGCACAGACTGACCAAAGCTTCTGGAACTGATGATTTGCTTCTTCGCAGGGCTAATCTCTTCCAGTTCCATACAGGCTGTCCCGTTCAATTCGCGGATAGTCTTTTCCATCACCACACTGAACTGTTGGCGCATACGCTCAGGATTAGCATTCTTTAAATCCAGCACAGAGTTAATACCAAGTGCCTGCAACTTAGGTGCAAGTTTTCGACCTACGCCCCATACTGAACCTACTTCAACTTTGATAAGGGTATTACTTAATTCAATTGCAGACATGGTGTTGAAGTTACATACGCTATTGAATACAGGTTGTTTCTTAGCGCAGTGATTCGCAAGTTTGGCTAAGGTCTTGGTTGAACCGATACCGACACACACTGGCAAGCCAGTCCACTTTAGAATGCGCTTGCGCATGTGCTGACCATACTTAATAAGGTCACGTGAT
The DNA here is from genome assembly GCA_903846555.1 of uncultured Pseudomonadota bacterium. GTDB lineage: Bacteria > Pseudomonadota > Gammaproteobacteria > Burkholderiales > Methylophilaceae > Methylotenera. The sequence continues at coordinate 1,724 of CAINBI010000099.1, read as the reverse complement.
TGAAAGCCCGTCAGGTCTAAGAACGATTCATCAATCGAATACACTTCTTGGTCAGGGCTGTATTCGCGCAAGATACTCATCACACGATTACTCATATCAGCATACAGCGCATAGTTACTTGATAAGCCAATGATGCCATGTTGTTTAGCCAAGTCTTTCAACTTAAACCAAGGCGCACCCATCGCCACACCTAATGCTTTCACTTCATTACTACGTGCCACAGCGCATCCATCATTGTTTGATAGCACCACCACTGGTTTACCTGCCAGTTTAGGATTAAATACCCGCTCACAACTGACGTAGAAGTTATTCACATCAATCAGGGCAATACTACGAGTAGGCGATGCAGGCATGGCGATTTCTTTCATGATTTTACTGAGCCGCTATTCATGAACAGCAATAGTGCTAGGTTTTAGGGTCGGCGCATAATGCAGTCATACGAACAAGACATGTGTCTGTTCTACCAGTTAAACACTTAGGAGAATTATTATGTGGACTACACCAGCAGCTACGGAAATGCGTTTTGGCTTTGAAGTAACAATGTACGTCATGAACAAGTAATTAGCTTCATAGGCAACAACTAAAGAGCCCAGTCAGATTGAACTGGGCTTTTTTGTATCTGGCGTTTGCTTAAGTAAACCGCCTGAACGAACCCGTTACCACACCCCAAATCTCAAAGTTCATACCCTCGGTTATTTCAATCGGCGCATAAGCCCCCGTAGCATTGGCCGGCGTCAACATGACCACACCCGCTTTGTTGCGACTGAGAATTTTGATGGTGAACTCCCCATCTACCACTGCTAATACAATATTGCCCATCGAGGCTTTTTTTGAGCGGTCTACCACCGCTTTGTCATTCGGCAACAAACCCACATCAATCATTGAGAAGCCCTGTATGGTGACGAAGAAGGTGGCATCCTTCTGGTCAATCAGAAACTCACTTGGGTCTAGCCGTGTTTCCATGTGTTCATCGGCAGGGCTAGGAAAGCCTGCGGAAACTTTAGAGGTGTACAGCGGCAGTTTGATTGATAGAAAATTCAGTGCAGGCAATGCAAACTCAGTCAGCGCATCAATAGTCGACACTACTTTTTTGTGCTGATAGGCAACAAGGTAGTCTTTAATCACAGGAGCTTGGCTGGCAGGAATACGAAGTACGGAGGTTGGTTCACCGAACTTGCCTGTGCCTTCTTTACGTCCAGCACCAGCACGTTTACCGCCATTTGTTTTGATGATATTTTTGCTCATGTGATTATTGTAACAATAATTAATGGGATTGGTATACCTAAAAAATAGTATGTGCTGCAAGATGAGTAATGGGCGTTGTAGAATGCGTGGAGGGAAGTCTACAGGTCGACCTAAGATTCATGGACTTTACAGCAAAGAAGCTAAGGCTCAAAAGCTTGAGTGGAAGAATAAATTTAAATGGCTAAAGGAGTTGCTAGATCAAGTTGGCTAGATTAGGTTTTTATGAGTATCCTTACATGATATAGAACTGCTCTCAATTAGACTTTAGAAAATGACCAAACATGACAAATAAGAAAAGGAAGCTCTCGTTTAAAGCAGTTAAGCGGAAATTGGAGCGTCTGTTGGCGCGCGTTTAAAATTACCCAGGTGTGCGCGTTGTAGAATTACCCAGAGTGAAGGCCGTCTAAAAATGACGAGCCTGTTGATAAGTGTATCGCATTTATGCGGAAGAAGTTGCGTGTTGAAGTGCTTTTAGGAGG
>CAINBI010000098.1 GCA_903846555.1 uncultured Pseudomonadota bacterium | reverse complement strand
TGTCATTTAACCTAAATTTTTAGCATCAACAAATGGTGGTTGAGTACAAGTTTGTGAATGGCAGCTTACTGGCAAGCAGGTTTTAGCACTCCCAGTTGTAACGAGTCATACAGTAATTAAGTATGTCTAGCTGCAACATCCCCATAAGAGACCTTCGCGTGCGGAGCCTCGAATGCCGGAGCAGACACTAAGGATGTACTGGCTACAGTTAAAAAAGCCCGTCACTATTGAGTAGCGGGCTTGATGTTAGCTAGCACTACGGTTATATTTACTCATCAGGATCGATATATTCCTTAGGTAATAAGTGTGCAATACCCTTATGGCAATCGATACAGGTTTTGCCTTCTACTTTCGCCTGAGCATGCATTTTTTGCGCTTTTGGCTTTTGTTTCTTAGCATCCATAGTATCAAAGTCATGGCAGTTTCTGCACTCACGTGAACCCACACTTTTCATGCGGTTCCATTCTTTGGTTGCCATTTCCATGCGGTGCTTCTCAAACTTTTCCGGGGTATCCACGTAACCGGTCAATTTGCTCCATACTTCTTGGCTGGCTTGTATCTTGCGAACTATTTTGTGGCTCCAGTCATGCGGTACATGGCAATCAGAACATATCGCGCGCACACCCGTGCGGTTTTTGTAATGGATGGTTTCTTGGTATTCCACATACACGTTGTCGCGCATTTCATGGCAACCAATACAAAACTTAAGTTGATTTGTTGCCTCCATACCCGTGTTAAAACCACCCCAAAACAAGATGCCGGAGAAGAAGCCGACGACCAGCAGGGTCAACAGAGAGTACTTGGCACTTGGGCGTTTAAGCAAGGCCCAAGTGCGTTTTAGAAAGCTAGGTTTGTTGTTCATTTTTATCCCCTATTGATGAGCGTAACTATCAGAAATTGTAAACGTAGGTAGCAGAAACAACATTCACAGAGTAGCTTCCTGACTGCTGATTAGTTGGCATGAGGCCTGTTGGCGTTAGACCAAGTTGAAGCGCATTATAGTAATAGTCGGTACTGATGAGATGTTGGTAAACATATCCCAAATTAACTTTACTATTCTTATTCACTTTGTAATTACCGCTAAGCTTAAGCTGTGTCATCTTATTTTTGACATCTGGCAATGCACCACAAGTTAAATACAACGAATTGCTACAAGTGCGTCCAGTTGAGTCAACAGCATTATAGTTTAGCAATGTAGAATATCCTGTTTCCCCTAGTGTATACGTAAGATCTCCGGCTACCTCCAACTTACCTCCCATCAATCCTGCTTGCTTAGCACCAAGACCAAAAGTGAGGTCATCATCGGTCAGTGTGTTGGTCCAAGTAGAGCCGGCAGGTGTCGCTAGCTTTGTCGGGCTATTAGGGAGACCCGCAGTTATGTTGATATCTGCAAGCGCTTGTAGATTGGTCAAATCACGCGCTCTATGCTCCTTAGTCAGATAAGCATTAATCGAACCACTGTCGCTAAAGCTGTAATTGGCATCTAGGTTAGCACTCCAAGTATTACCTTTCTGAAAACCATATAAAGTGTTGTAGTTGTCATCGGTATAGCGACCATTCAGGTTAAGTGATAATTTTTCACTGGCCTGCCAGTCAAGCCCACCTTTAACAACTTGCTGTATGCGATCAGCCTCAAAGAATGGGTGAAATCCAAGGTAATCACCCCCATTAAGACCAGCTGCGGTTCCATTCACAGTAGTTGTGCCGGCGATAGCAGTCGTATTTAATGCTTCAATAAAGGCTGTGCGAGCATTTGTATTGAAGTCTGTTTTACGATTACCGTAAGCATAGCCTGCACTCAACCGCAAATTCTCAGTTGCATTAAGCTTGTATGTAGCGCTGAGTTTATCTTCTTTGCTACCGCCCGCAACTACGCACTCAGTACCAGCTAAATAAGGGTTGTTGTTAATTACGACCCCACTAGAATTAGTATAAACACCTCCCCCAGTAGCATAGTTGTTACACCAACGTTGAACATTCTCACGGTTGTAAGCTAAACGAACATGCTGTTGGTTAGTTAAACGGTAATCGCCAGCTAACTCGTATTGCACTTTTCTATTGCTCAGCGGTATATTTGGATAATTCGCCCTATTAGTTAAACTGCCACTAATTGCTTCAAACTTATAGATACTTGAAGGTGTTTGATTATCCCGTTCATCGTATTTCATGCCGGCTGTGAGTGTTAGTTTATTGATGTCTTGATTAGTCAATTTGACATCAGCATGTGTGTTGATGACTTTGGCATCGGCCGATGCTCGTGGTGGATTAACGCCACCAACCATCATAAACTGGTCATAAACGAACGGGTCATTTTGTGTAGCACGCCCATAGGAAAGGCTGCCAGCTAACTTTGTTTTATCTGCAATCGTGTAACCACCTAGCAGGTTGAACTGATGGAAATCACTCCCTGGCGCCGTACCCATGGTTTGCATTACATTTTGGCCTGCGTAGGTAGCAAAAGAAACTTTATTAAAGTCATCCCTAAAAAAGGAACCATAATAAGAGCCTGTTACATGAGCTTTGTCACCGGTCCAACTTAAGGCAAGATTGACCGAATCTGTAGTGTAATTAGTCGGATTAGGTAAAATCGAAATCACCTCTCCTGATGGGATTAAAGTTGGACTTTTTATACCTGCAGCTCCAAAGGCCATTAATTTTGCGCCAGTTTGATTCAAATGATTGAAATCAAACTTAATATCCCACTGTGGATTGAAAATGTAACCGGCTGTAAGCGATGAGTTCTCTCTTGTGGTATTAATATCAACATTATGTAAAGCGGCTCTCTTAGCTGGAGTAAAGTTACCGGAGGTAGTAAGGGTGGTATTCCCTACAGTCCCAAACCCAGCTGGCAATGTAAAGTTATTCCCACCCATACTTCCTTGGTAAGGCGTTTGATAACTATCACTTAGATTGTGACGCAACTCGTCAAAATTAACCCCGATATTCCATTGCCCTTGTTTGCTAATCGTTGCACCTACTTCACGCGAAGTAGTGCCTAAATCAGTCGCCTTAATTTGCCAGCGCATAACACTTTCATCATAGGCATCCCCGCCACGCAGATTAATATTGGCAATACCATACACGCCAGACTTATCAAGACCATTGTATTCACCAAACTTGGCTGAATCTCTTGACGCATTAGTCAAGCCAAACTCAATAGAGTTAGTTGGGTGCGTTAATGTCGCAGCTTCATCATCTACAGCGCCTTCTGCTAGTGCGACCATTGGTAGGGAAAACATGGCTATCAGCGCGCTTTGTACCGCTAAAGCCAAAATATTGTTTTTCATATATTCGTTACTCAAACTCATGACAATCTCCAATTTCTAAGAACTAACGTTGCCAAAAACCACCAGCAGGGCTGTTTGAGCCATGTACTTGCACATGACAATTTGTGCAGGCACGTCCAGTATTTGTTGTGCTAGTTGATCCAGTAAAACCACCTTGTTTACCTGCGGCATTAACACCAACCGGAGTTTCACTACCATGCGGTGCGTCATGACAACCTTGACAAAGGAAAGGCGGACGGAATTTCAACAATGGCGTAATGTTCGAACCGTGTGGCGTATGGCAGTTAGTGCAATCTTCAGTCACAGGTTGATGCTCGAACAAGAATGGTCCACGTTTTTCAGCGTGGCAGGTGTAACAGGTTTCTACAACGGTATTTTTCTTGAGTAGTTTTGGACCAGATGAACCGTGTGGATTATGGCAATCTGAACATACAACTTTGCCTTCACCAATGGCGTGGTGAGATATCTTTTTACTTTCGGCTCTTTGCTCTTTGTGGCAAGCAAAACAAACTTCAGGCTGTGTCTTTCTGTCGCGCACATTGTCATGTGCTGTATGCAGTGTGTGGCAAGATGTACATGCGACATCGTTCACATTATGTGCACCACCATCCCAGTGGGTACGTTTGGTGTCTTTATCGTGGCATGATAAACAAGCAGTGTTCTGCACTTTAGGCTCACTTGGTGGGTAAGCACCTGAGCTGCCGCGTTTTGCACCAAAAACTACATCGGGCTTATTACGCGTGGCTTTACCATCCGCATTCTTAACATGGCTTTCACTGGCGCCATGGCAAGATTGGCAGCTTGGCGTACGCGGGTCGCCTTTCACACCATGCTTGGTTTGATATATTTCAAGGATGGGTTTAACTTCACTTGAATCGTGACACTTGGTACAAACTGCGTCTTTTTTAAGGGATTCTGCTACGCTTATGCTCGCACTAACTTTTGCTTGCGATTGGGTTGGTTCACCTAGGTCGGGGAGATCTGAGGCCAGAGCCCATGAAACCGAACATAACCCACTGATAAGCAGTCCTAAGGACAACATTTTTTTGATTAATTTCATTTGGAACTCCCCTTAATTTTTATTCGGTAATACTATTAAGGGGGCAGTGCTACCCACTTAATTTATTGTACTAATCTTTTTCTGGCCACACACCACCTGGAAGTGATAGCACCCACTCAATTAAGTTAGTTTGTTGAGCTAAGTCTTTAACTTTAATTATTTTATGTTCTTCTTCATGACCATCTGGGAATTTAGCTTTTTCACCTGAGGTAATATGGTTAATCAGCTTCTTAACTGTTTCTGCGTGGTCTTTATCTTTGTACTTTGCGGCAACATCGCGGTAAGCTGGACCATCTTTATGTTTATCCACTGAATGGCATTTTAGGCATCCATTTTGACGTGCTAAAGATAGAGCGGCATCGGCGTCAACGGCTAGTGCGCCTGTTGACAAAGACATTCCGAAAGCAACCGCAACAGCTACTAACAATGGTTTCATACTAATTTTTACGTACATTTTCAGCTCCCCTTAATTGACTTGTTTTTCCAATTCAAATGCCTCAACTATTAACAATGAAGCAAAATTGAACGAAAAATTTCTATATCCAACATCTAAACGCAATTACACATGCTCATAATAAGGGCTTTTAAATTCATACAGCTTGATGTAAATCAAGTGGCGCGATACTAGCTGCGAATATCCACCATCCTAAGAACCCAAAGGTGATTTTCTACAAGGTTGAAAGTCGCAGGAATTAAGTGTGTTGCCCTAGTTAAACTCTATCAAGATTTATGTGAGAAATTGCAGTGTCCTTTTTTTGATGCTACTTCAGTCACAATTTCCAGCAAAGTAGTCGGTGTGCTGTTGGCGCGCGTTTAAAATTACCCAGGTGTGCGCGTTGTAGAATTACCCAGAGTGAAGGCCGTCTAAAAATGACGAGCCTGTTGATAAGTGTATCGCATTTATGCGGAAGAAGTTGCGTGTTGAAGTGCTTTTAGGAGG
>CAINBI010000097.1 GCA_903846555.1 uncultured Pseudomonadota bacterium | reverse complement strand
GAGAAGCCGCTTGCTTGCTTAAATGCAGCCAAGTTGAGCTGATTTTAACCAGAATGGGCAAGCAAACTCGCATCATAAGAGCATGCTAATTGATCGCCAGTGATAATTTATGGTGTTTATGGATGAGAACTAACTAAAAAAACTTATGACTGAGTCACTTTAGGGTAAAAGTTAATGATAAACGTACAAGAATTCAACAACTGCTCAGTATTAATCGTTGATGACCAACCAACTAGCAGAACCATACTTGCTCAAGTAGTAAAAAGCATCAATGCTAGTATCAATGTGATAGAACAAGGCAACCCAGTGCAGGCTCTGGAGTGGGCTGTTTCTAATAAGGCGAATCTAGTATTTATTGATTATCTAATGCCTGAAATGAATGGCACTGAGTTTGTTAAGCGACTTAAAATGCTACCAGGGTACGAATCAGTACCAGTGATGATGATTACCATCAATAGTGACACAAATACCCGCTACGCTGCACTGGAGGCCGGGGTGGCTGACTTTATCAACAAACCATTTGATATTCAGGAATGCACAGCGCGCAGTAAAAATTTACTCACCATGAACATTCAACATATTGCACTGCAAGATAAAAGTATTCTTCTTGAAGGCTTAGTACATGCAGCTACCGCAGAGATTAAAGCGCGTGAAAAAGAAACCTTAATGCGGCTTGCGCGTGCAGGTGAATATAAAGATTACGACACCGCGATGCACTTACAGCGCATGTCGCTATACAGCCGGGCACTAGCTAATACTATTGGATTAAGTGAAGATGAGGCGGAGATTGTTGAGCTTGCTGCGCCATTGCACGACATAGGTAAAATTGGCACGCCTGACAGCATTTTGCTAAAACAAGGCCCCTTAACCGACGATGAACTGAAAATAATGCGCAGGCATCCAATGATTGGGTACAAAATACTGGAAGGTAGCCCCTCTAAATATTTACAAAAAGGCGGTGAAATTGCCTTAGCGCACCATGAGCGTTTTGATGGCAGCGGCTACCCCAACGGACTCATCGGTGAAGAAATACCTCTTGCAGCGCGCATTGTAGCGATTGCGGATGTATTTGATGCCCTGACTAGCGCTCGACCGTATAAAGAAGCATGGAGTTTTGACCGCGCATTTAAATATATATGGGATGAAAGCGGAAAGCACTTTGACCCAGAATTAGTAGAGGCAATGCAATCAATACGGGATATTTTTAAAAAAATACATGCTGAAAATTCGGTTACCGTCGCCTTTAACCAATGATAGCTAGCAATATTTAATGACCGTTACCAACATAAGAAATGCGCGAAAATACAGACAAACAGTATTATTGATCGATGATCAATCCATTGTTTTAGACATTCATGCGGCAATTTTAAGATCACTGAATATGGATCTTAAAATTGTAAAAATGACTAACCCAATAAATGCTTTACATTGGATGCAGAACAAGCAGGTAGATTTAGTCATCACCGACTTTCGTATGCATGAAATGAATGGGATACAATTTGTCCGAATCATTAAGGATGCAACACATGATTTATGGCGCTCTATTATTGTGGTGACAGCTCTTAAAGACGAAACACTTCATAAAGAACTCATTGCTGCTGGCGCTTCAGCATGCTTGACTAAGCCAGCACAAACTCAAGAATTAGCAATATTAGCAAAATTATTACTAGACCAAAGTAAACAATATTACAACCTAGGACTAGTTGATTAGGATACAAACATGCTGGCTTCACTTAAAATTTGGTACAAAAATATCT
>CAINBI010000096.1 GCA_903846555.1 uncultured Pseudomonadota bacterium | reverse complement strand
ATCATTGTGAAACCATGCCAGAAATTCAGCGTAGTTGCGCGGGTAGTCAACTCTGGCGCGGGGCGAGGCAGATCGCTCTTGTGATGTATTTGATTCCATTCATAATTTTACCATCACAGCATTTAGCTGAATACCCCACTTTTGGAAAGTATGGTGACTTTTCTTTCGGTATATACATACTGCATTTCCCCGTCATCCAAGTTCTGCTTATGAAGGGTTGGTTGTCAGACAATCCTTGGTTGTTTTTAGGAGCAGTTATTGTAATAACGACAGCAGGTGCAATCGTCGTGTGGCATTTAGTTGAAAAGCGATTTTTATTGCGTACAAGTCATTACATTGATGTTGTGTCATCAACTAAGAGTTAGTCAAAAAGTTAAGGGTGGGCAGGTTCTGCCCACCTAGTAGTTTGAGCACCAAATAACGTTACACATGGGCAACGAATTGCCACGTCACTTGGACGAAATTCAGCATATTTACGCAAAAATACCTGCCCTGCAAGGCCCGTCCCTATTGCCTCGCAGGGCAGGTGTTTTAACCGTAATTATCATTGCGTTCATTAAATCGAGCCTGCCCCTCATTCATTTAGGCTCTCAAGCTATTTAAGTTTAGGTTTTATTTTATTTAATATTTCAGCCGCATCTGGTTTCACATCGCTGCTAAACGCGTATACCTCTTGACCACCAGGCAATATCACGTATTTAAAAAAATTCCATGAGGGCGCTAAACCTGTTTTAGCGGCTAACTGCTTATAAAATCCATTCGCATTAGGGCCTGAAACCGCGCTTTTTGTGATCATTGGAAACTTTACCGCATAGGTCAGCTTGCAAAAATCGCCTATTTGCTTATCATCGGCCAGTTCTTGCTTAAAGTCGTTGGATGGAAAGCCGATTACCAATAAGCCATTGTTTTTATATTTGCTATAGAGCGTTTCTAAAGCATCAAATTGTGGGGTAAACCCACATTTACTGGCGGTGTTCACCACGAGAATCGGTTTGTCTTGGTAATCACAAAGGTTGATTTTTTCTCCTTGCAAAGTCGTTAATTGATGGTTGTATAAATCTGAACATGCTGCGTTTGTCATATGACAAAACCCCAAAAGTGAAACACACAATATTAATTTTTTCATTATCACTCACTTAAAATTACACCATTAAATGGCGCCACAATGCTGTGACTTCATTATTAGCTGTTTGTTCTTTAAATATTAGGATCCATTTCTGGCGATTGATTTGGCTGCACACTCTGCGTTTAAGCATTAAGTTCACAAGTGTATGGCACTGCATCTATCTCGGGCTTTTCACCCAACATTAAGGACACCACCATTTGCGCACTCGCTGGCGCCATAGTTAATCCGTATCTAAAATGCCCGGTATTTAGATACAGGTTTTGAATGCTGGGGTGCGCGCTTATGGTCGGTAGATTTTCTGGCGTACCTGGGCGCAAGCCGCTCCAGTGCTTGATGATGGGCGTGTTTTTTAATTGCGGCATGATAGCTTCGGCTTTTGCGCTAATTTCATCGCGTACCGCTTCGGTCACAGTGGCGTCAAACCCTACATCTTCAAGGGTGCTGCCAGCCAACAGGTAGCCATCGCGGCGCGGTATCATGTAAAAACCTTCTCGATACACCATTTGCTCAAGGTTCTTTTGTGGCTTATAGAGCAATATTTGGCCGCGCATGGGTTTGATATTGAGTTTGGCGGTAGTCTCTTTAAGCAGTTCGTAACTCCACGCGCCAGAGGTGACGACAAATTGATCTGCCGTTAAGCTTTCGCCATGAACGGTCTGCCACGTATTTAACACGGCGGTTTGTTTAAGCGGCATGAGTTCTGTGTGCTCTAGCATGCTGACGTTGTTTTGTTCTAGCCATTTACGCATGGCTTGCATGAGGTACGGCGGCCTTATTTGGCAAATGCTCGGTAACCAAAGTGCGTTTTCGCCGCTGAGTGACTGCACGCCGAATGCGGATGCTTTTACTGCTTGCATGGGCACTTGCTGATTTGCGCACCAAGCTTGGGCGGCTTCGGTATCGAACGTAGGTAGCAGCAAAAAACCTGATTGTGCAAAATTGGCATCCATGCCGGTTTCTTGCAGTAAACGCTGGCTTAACGCCTGATAAAAGTTTGCGGCGTTGTTGGTTAGCGCGTTCACTGCATCAGAATATAACCAAGGTAGCAAAGGGAAGATAATGCCGCCGCCAGCCCATGAGGATTCACCTGATGTTTGGCTGGCAATTTGATTGCGCTCTACAATGGTGACGCTGCATCCGCGACCGACTAGCGCCATCGCGGTCATACAACCGACAATGCCGCCGCCGACTATTACTACTTTTTTTGTCATGATATTTTCAAGCTTATTTATTAGCAATGCGCCCAATGAGCAGGGTATTTTGTGCGATCATTAAACTGGCAGCTGATCCGAGCAATACCACTACATCACCCTCTGCCAGCAAGCTTTCTACCGTAGGTTCTACACCTCCGGCATTAGGACGGCGGATAGATTTAACTTCAACGGCTAAGTTTTCTAAACGCATGTCCGATAAGCGCCTGCCAATCGCATAAGATCCAGCAGAAATAATCACAGAATGTAGCCGTACTTGTTGCTTTTCCAGGTCTTCATCTTCTGCATCTGAAATACCATGAAAGTAGCCTCTGAAAAGCTTATAGCGTTGCTCACGGAAAATACGAATACGCTTGACGACCCTATTCAGCGGTACGCCTAGCAACATAAGCGCATGCGAAGCTAGCATCAGGCTGCCTTCTAAAATTTCAGGCACCACTTCGGTTGCACCCGCTTCACGCAAGGCTTCCATATTGGAATCATCAACGGTACGCACAATCACAGGTAGCTGCGGATAGCTCTCTTGCACAATGTGCAAAATCTTCATGGCGGCGCGATTATCCGCATAACTAATCACTAATGCTTTAGCGCGCGCACCACCTGCGGCCTCCAACACCACGCGCCGCGCCGCATCGCCAAACATCACATTCTCCCCTGCCGATGCCGCCTCTAGCACCCGCGAAGGATCAATGTCCAGCGCAACAAAAGGGATATTTTCTTCTTTCAAAAATCGGCCTAAATACTGGCCGCTACGCCCATAGCCGCAGATAATCACATGGTTATGTAGGTGCTTACTAACGTCATCTATATCTTGCACCACTTGGCCACTATTGCGGCTGTAGCTACTCACCAAGCGCCTTGCGATACGTCCATTGTATTGAATAAGAAAAGGCGCAATCACCATAGAAAGTAATGAGGCGGCGAGAATAAGTTGTAAGGCTGGCCCGCTGATGAGCTTTTGCTCTACGCCTAGCGCCAAAATTACAAAACTAAATTCGCCCGCCTGCGCCAGAATCAAGCTGGTGCGAATCGCCACGCCGGTTTCATATTTTACCAACCTAACAACTAAGGCGACGATGGCGGCTTTAAATATGATGAATCCGACTAAAATTAACAACACTAAACCAATGTTGTTAAAAATTTGCTCTAAATTTAACAGCATGCCCACACTGATAAAAAACAAGCCAAGTAAGATGTCGCGGAACGGCGAAATGTCCGATTCCACCTGATAACGAAATTTTGTTTCTGAAATAAGCATCCCAGCAATAAACGCCCCGAGCGCGTAGGACAAGCCCGCCAATTTGGTGGCGTAAGCTAATAACAAAGTCACCATCAATACGTTCATCACAAAGAGTTCGCGCGAGCGCTGACTAGCCACTAAATTGAACCACGGGTTAATAATCCATTTGCCAATAGTAAACAGAAATAACAGCATAGCGGCGGCTTTTAACAAAGCGAAGCCAAGCACGCTGGTTAAATTAGCATCGGCCAAGCCTAAAGCCGGAATCAGCACTAAAATTGGGATTACTGCGATATCTTGAAACAGCAAGACGCCTATGCTCAGGCGACCATGACGCGAATTTAAATCAAGGCGCTCTGCCAATATTTTAGAAACGATTGCCGTAGACGACATGGTTAAAGCCGAACCAACCACAAAGGCTGCGGGCCAATCTAACCCGGCAAGTTTAGCAATGCCCATCACCGCTAAAAGCGTAATAAGCACCTGCGCACCACCTAAACCAAGCACTTTTTTTCGCATGGCGTACAGTTGCGGCAAACTAAACTCAAGCCCAATACTAAACATTAAAAATACGATGCCAAATTCAGCGAACTCACGCGTGGCATTGGTATCAGGCAATAATCCAAAAGTATATGGGCCTAACGCCAAACCAACTAGGAAATAAGCCAGCATCGCGGGTAACTGGAATTTGCGAAATAGCGCCACAGCAAGTACGGAGCTAATGAGTAGAATTAAAATTAAGGGCAGGGTTTCGAACATGTTTTTATATCAATATCATCTGGTTTTTATTGTCTCTTATTGTTTCACATCTACTCGCAGGGAATATTAAAAATTACATGAAAGTGGCAAAAAAAGATATGGCAATTCTGCAGGTACATTTGCCTTTAATCCGATTTACCTTTTGATTCGGCCCAATGATATTTGAAATCCGTTCGCATTGAGCTTGTCGAAATGTGAGCATATTCAACGCCTTCGACAGGCTCAGGCCGAACGGAAGTTGATACTTAATCAGGCCGAAATAATAAGCCAGAACGCGCTCATAAAAATTGATTCTTAGCAAAAATTGTGCCTAAACTAATTTTTTTTACAAAATGACCTTAATTTGTGTTCGTTTAGGCTTTATAAGTGAGACATTCCATTTTATACTAATCAGCAATGATGTAATTTCCAATAAATCAGTAAAGCATAATGCCATCACTCATTAACAAGTCCCAACCAGCGCAAGCCAAGCAGCCCACTTTATTGTTAGCTCGCGACATTTTATTGCTCGAAGCAAATGAAATTAACGCGCTGGCTTCAAGACTTAACGGCCAGTTCAGCGATGCGGTAGCCATGATCTTGCAATGCAAGGGGCGCGTGGTTGTGAGCGGCATGGGTAAATCTGGCCACATTGGCGGCAAGATTGCCTCAACGCTTGCCAGCACGGGCACGCCCGCTTTCTTTATGCATCCAGCTGAAGCAAGTCATGGTGATTTAGGCATGATTACCAATGGCGACATCGTCATTGCGCTGTCTAACTCTGGCGAAAGTGATGAGATTCTTGCGATTGTCACGCCACTTAAACGCTTAGGTGCAAGCATTATCGCCATTACTGGTAACGAAAAATCCACACTAGCCAAAGCAGCGGACATTCACTTGAGTGCGCATGTAGAAAAAGAAGCTTGCCCACTCGGCTTAGCCCCTACGTCTAGCACTACCGTGGTATTAGCCTTGGGCGATGCGCTGGCTTTATGCGTGCTAGACCAACGCGACTTTACCGCTGAAGATTTTGCGCGCTCACATCCTGGCGGTAGCCTTGGCCGACGCTTACTGATTCATGTTACTGATTTAATGCGTACTGACGACAATATTCCATGCGTGCCAGCCAATGCTTCGCTTACGCAAGGTTTGCTGGAAATGACGCGTAAAGGCCTAGGTTTAACGGCCGTTGTCGATGCGAATAATGTGCCCGTTGGCATTTTTACCGATGGCGATTTACGTCGTGCATTTGAGCAACATGTGAACGTAGCAACGGCAAATATCGCAGATGTGATGCATCAAAACCCTTTGACGATTCATCAGGATAAATTGGCGATTGAAGCCGTTGAAATAATGGAGCAACGCAAAATCAATGCGCTATTGGTGACCAATGACGCTGGAATTTTAGTCGGCGCCTTAAATATGCACGATCTTTTGTTAGCGAAAGTAGTTTAGATGCCAATGGCGATTTTAGAATTCAACACACAACTGACCCCCGAGCTAAAAGCGCGCTTCAAGAACATTAAATTGTTAGTGCTTGATGTAGATGGCGTCATGACCGATGGCGGCCTGACCATAGGCGATGACGGACTGGAATATAAAACCTTTCACGCGCACGACGGCTTAGGTATGAAGCTACTTAAAGCGACTGGCGTTGAGTTGGCGATCATCACTGGGCGTACATCAAACATTGTAAAGCAACGCGCTGAGAGTACTGGGGTCGCGCACTTTTACCAAGGCGCGGCAGATAAGCTAGTGGCATTCAATGATTTAATGGCTAAAAGTGGCTTAGAAGCAAGTCAATGTGCTTTTATGGGTGACGATGTGGTCGATTTACCACCGATGCTGAGATGCGGCCTTGCTCTTGCCGTGCCTGACTCGCCAGCATTAGTGCTAAAACATGCCCATTATGTGACCCGCAAAGCCGGTGGACACGGTGCGGTACGCGAAGTATGCGAGCTGATTATGCAAGCGCAAGGCACTTTTGCTGGGCAAATGGCACAGTTTTTAACTCAGGCAAGCATTTCTAACTGAAGATGCTTCTAGTTAAAACCATGATAAATCTCTTAGCGGCCATGACCTTAGTACCAAGCAATAGTAGCTTATTGAGCCCTATCAAATGGCGATAGCTAGCCGCTCAACGATTGTGTTTCCACTAACATTGCTAACCATGCTAGCGCTACTGACTTTTTGGATTAACAAGTCAGTGCAGCCAGCAAAGCCAAAATTAGATGGCAGCAGCAGACATGATCCTGATTATACAATGAGCAATTTTGTAACTACGCAAACTGACATTAACGGTGCCTTACGTTATAAATTAGCCGCAATTGAAATGATACATTTTCCTGATGATGACACCACAGATTTGCAGCGACCTCGATTCACCCAGTTTTCTGTTGGCAAACCTTATACCGAGGTTGAGGGTTTACATGGCTATATGTCTAGCGATGGCGAGAAAGTTGAGTTGGTTGATAACGTAAAAATAACTCGCCAAGCCTTTGCTGACAAAAGCGAAATGACCATGGACACGGACTTTCTCACCATTTTTCCGAATGACGAAATTGCCAGCACGGAACACCCCGTTG
Organism: uncultured Pseudomonadota bacterium; assembly: GCA_903846555.1. Lineage (GTDB taxonomy): Bacteria > Pseudomonadota > Gammaproteobacteria > Burkholderiales > Methylophilaceae > Methylotenera. The sequence goes on along the minus strand of CAINBI010000096.1, from coordinate 37,610 downwards.
TGATTCGACAAGCACCAAAAACGGTAATCTACGCCACGGGCATGTTATATGAGAAGAAAACAGGTACGGTAACCTTGCTGCATAAAGTACGTGCCCATTATGAAAAGCCTATCGTCAGTGCTACCACGGCTCAAGCAAGCACAACCCAATCTAAGGCGGGCCAACCTGCACCTGACACGACTATCGCCAAAGATCTTACGCCAAACCCAATCAGTAAAACACAACCTGATCTACCAAAACCTGCTGCCAACTATAAGCGCATTCGGAGAAGCTATGAGTAACTACCCAACCACGATAAAACTGAATTTAATGATGCGCTTTATTTTAGTCAGCTTGTTATTATTAGGCTTTGCTAGTCAGGCTGTTGCAGAATCTGCTGACCGCGATAAGCCAATTGATTTAGAAGCAGATACCGTGAAAGTGGATGATGCCAAACAAATCAGCACCTATTCAGGCAATGTGATTTTAACCAAAGGCACCTTGGTTATTCATGCGGATAAGCTGATTGTGCATGAAGATAAAGAAGGCTTTCAACATAGCACCTCACTAGGAAACCCAACCACATTTAAGCAAAAGATTGAAGGCAAAAACGAGTATATGCAGGGCAGTGCACAGCGGATTGAATACGATGATCGCATGGATAAAGTGCAGCTTTATACCAAGGCCTGGGTAAAGCGTGGCGAAGATATTGTGCATGGCGATTACATTATGTATGACTCTAATGCGGAATATGCTGAAGTGATTGGCGGCGCAAAGCCAGCTGATGATGGCACATCTGGCGGTCGTGTGCATGCCGTTATTCAGCCAAAGAACAAAAAAGCACCAGAGCCCAGCACACCCAAACCAAGTTCGGAGAACGCCAATCCTGCTGCGGTACCTACAGCAAGCAATAATCTATCGCCCATTAAAGCGATGCGCTTCAGCCGAATGTTAGAGTTCGGCACCGAACCGAAATAAGCCATATGACCTTAAATAAATCCAGCGAACGACATTCATTAAGACCTAGGCAAATATGAGCGAACTTATTGTAGAAAATTTGCGTAAATCGTACAAAGCTCGCACGGTAGTACAAGATATTTCTTTAAGCATTAAAAGCGGCGAGGTCGTCGGCTTATTAGGCCCTAACGGCGCGGGTAAGACTACCAGCTTTTATATGATGGTCGGTTTAGTAGCATTAGATGGCGGTCGAATTTTGCTCGATGGTAAAGACTTAAGCCGCTTGCCTATTCATATGCGCGCCAGAATGGGCTTATCTTACCTACCGCAAGAACCGTCCATTTTCCGTAAACTAACAGTATCTGAGAACATTCTTGCGGTGCTACAACTACAAGAATTATCCGAAGCCGAAATGGATGAAAGGCTGGAGTCTTTGCTTGAAGAGTTGCATATCACGCACATTCGCGACAATGCCGCCGTGAGCTTATCTGGCGGTGAGCGTAGGCGCGTTGAAATTGCACGCTGCTTAGCCACCAACCCCAGGTTTATTTTATTAGATGAGCCATTTGCTGGTATAGACCCCATTGCCGTCATCGATATTCAAAAAATCATTCACTTTTTAACAGCACGCAATATCGGCGTACTCATTACCGACCACAATGTCCGTGAAACATTAGGCATTTGTGACCGCGCTTATATCGTTAATCAAGGCCATGTATTTGCCTCTGGTATTCCAAGTGAAATTGTGGAAAACGAGAGCGTAAGAGAAGTTTATTTGGGCAAAAATTTCCGTCTATGAAGCAAGGCCTACAACTTAGATTCTCACAAAATCTATCGCTTACGCCGCAGTTGCAGCAAGCGATTCGGCTATTGCAACTTTCTACATTAGAGCTTAATCAAGAAATTGAGCTGTTGATGCAAACAAACCCGCTATTGGAAAGAGGCGATGCCAGTGAAGATGAATATGGCAATGCCGCAGATAACAGTACGGATGAAGTGACGCTAAATACAAGCAGTGAAAGCGCGCATGAAACTAATGCTGAAACCACACAAGAGCACGATCAAGACTATGGCCAAGATAATAGTCAAAATAACACATCAAATGAAGAAGTTTTTGGTGCCGAGCTTTCTGAGCGCAACATAGAATCTACGCAGTCTGAAGCCAGCCAAAATGAGCCTAAGCCACTAGAATCAACCTCAAAAGATGCCAACTCAAAAGACGAGCCGGCTGATTTTCAAGCTGAGTTTAATGATGAGTTTGATGAGTTTTCTAATGGCAGTCGTTGGGATGAGAACAGCACGCCATCTGACGATGACAGCGATTTTAAGCAGCAAGAAACGCTGCAAGTTAGCTTACGCGAGCATTTGCTTTCGCAACTAAAATTAATGCCCTTATCAGAGCGCGACCAATCGCTGACTTTACTGCTGGTAGATAGCATTAACGAAGATGGTTATTTGGTTGAATCGCTCGAAGATATTATAGAAGAAATGCCTTTAGAGCTTGAAATAGAACTGTTAGAAATACAAACGGCGCTACGGCACATTCAACATCTGGACCCAATAGGCGTAGGCTCCAGAAACCTAAGTGAGTGCCTACTACTGCAACTGGAGGTGCTGCCAGAAACTACACCACATTTAGCGTTAGCTAAATTGATGGCCAAACATTATTTACCTGCGCTAGGTGCGCGTGACTTTGTTAAGCTACGCAAAGAATTAGGCTGTGATGAGGCGACACTAAAGAATGTACAGCAACTGATTGTCAGCTTAAATCCACGACCAGGTAGCGCATTTAGCATCATCGGTTCTGAGCATTTTATTCAACACGAAGTGATTGTAAAAAAAGTAAAAGGCATTTGGATTGCCAGCTTGAATGACGGCGTGATTCCTAAGCTCAAAATCAATCAGCTTTATGCCAGCATTTTAAAGCGCAATCGCGATAGCTCCAGCCAATATCTACAAAGCCAAATGCAAGAAGCGAAATGGATGATTAAAAATATCCAACAACGCTTTTCAACCATTTTGCGTGTATCGCAAGCTATTACTGACCGCCAGCGTAACTTTTTGGAATATGGTGAAGTCGCTATGCGACCGCTGGTATTACGTGAAATTGCCGAGGAATTGGATTTACACGAATCGACCATCTCTCGCGTCACCACTAATAAATACATGCTGACACCGCGTGGTATTTTTGAACTTAAATACTTTTTTGGCAGCTCAGTGGCAACCGAGACAGGTGGCACTTGTTCGGCCACGGCCATTCGTGCGTTGATTAAACAATTGGTTGATCAAGAAAATCCTAAAAAACCTTATTCTGATAATCAAATTACTGAGCTGTTGTCCAAGCAAGGTATTGTGGTGGCGCGTAGGACGATTGCAAAATACCGTGAATCTTTGAATATTGCGCCAGCTAGTTTAAGAAAATCACTTTAAGCTAGCTCTATTATTACAGATTAACACAGCATAACCACCCTAAAAAATGCCCTGCGAAGCCCGCCCCTATTGCCTCTCAGGGCATGCCTTTTGCGTGTTTTTAAGGCATCTTCTCATGGCTTTGATTTAGCAAAGGTCCTTGCAAGTAATCTCTTCGCTATAGCACCAAATTCCTCCACAAAATGCTGTCATAAAATTTCTTATTTTCACCAATATATTTCTTAATTTCACTTAATTTCACTAGCACAGACGCGAATTAAAGTAGTAAACTGAAATTGTTCGAAAAGTTTTGAAGCCCTCACAAATCCTTTAATCTTACAGATTTTTGGACGTTCAAACTTTTAGAATACTTTATAAAGGAGCAAGTCATGAATTTACAATTAACTGGTCATCATTTAGAAGTAACTCCTGCATTACGCGATTATGTCACAAGCAAATTAGTCCGAATTAGCAACCACTTTGATCATGTAATCGATGTCAAAGTGACCTTGAGTGTTGAAAAACTTGCCCAAAAGGTAGAGGCAACACTGCATGTCCCAGGTAACGATTTACACGCAGCTTGTGAAGATGACAATATGTACAGCGCCATTGACATGCTGACCGATAAATTAGATCGCCAAGTGGTAAAACACAAAGAAAAACATGCCGATCACCACAAAACGAATGGTGCAGTTAAACACCAAGCTGTTGAATAAACAAGATTCAAAATCCAACGTTCTATAATCACTTATGGCTCAAATTAATGTCGCTGAGCTATTCCAACAAACCCGCCGTAAGCTCAAACTGAAATGGGTTGCCGGACTTAACGGCGGGTCTAATTCTCTTACTAGCAATTCTGTTACAAAACCTTCTTTGGCACTTATCGGCCACCTCAATTTCGTTCATCCAAACCGTGTACAAGTGCTAGGCTACGCTGAAATGGACTATTTACGAAGTCTGCCCGTAGCCGATGCCGACAGTGCAATTGCAAATTTATATTCAACTGATTTAGCCGCAGTCATTATCGCCAATGGTGAACTTCCTTCGGATACCCTCATCTCCGCTGCAGACAGCCGCAATACACCCTTATTTACATCATCATTACCCAGCCCTGAACTAATGGATGTGTTGAGTCACTTTTTAGCCAAAGCAATGGCTGAATCAATCAGTATGCATGGTGTATTTATGGAGGTGCAAGGCTTTGGCGTATTAATTAAAGGCGATGCCGCCATTGGAAAAAGTGAGTTGGCATTAGAGCTAATTTCACGCGGCCACCGCTTGATAGCCGATGATATTGTGGATTTCTTCCGCATCTCGCCTGAGCGTATTGAGGGTCGATGCCCAGCTTTACTGCAAGATTTTTTAGAAGTGCGCGGCTTGGGTATTTTAAATATACGTGCGCTTTTTGGCGACAATTCCGTTAAACCCACCAAACCGCTCGACCTCATCGTCCATTTGGCAATGGCGGATAAGCTATCGCCCCACTTACTGGATAGACTCAGCATCAAAACCCAGCATGAAGAAGTACTGGGGTTAGACGTTTGTAAAGTGCATATTCCGATTGCTGCGGGGCGCAATATCGCCGTACTGGTTGAGGTGGCGATTCGCAACCACATGTTATTATTACGCGGTGTAAACGCAACCAAACAATTTACTCGGCGCCAACAACGCGAGATGAAGAAAAACCAGCTGGATTAAACCGCATTAAAGTGTATTTATGAAACAACTCATTATTGTCACTGGGCTTTCGGGTTCGGGTAAAAGCATTGCTCTTCGGGCGCTTGAAGACAGTGGCTACTATTGTATAGATAATTTGCCAGCCACCATGCTGCCGAGTATTGCAGAGCATTTGCGCCCGAAAAATCAGAATTCAGAAAAACCAAATAGTGGAAATCATGATCGTGTGGCAATCAGTATTGATAGCCGCAGTGCCGCCATTGAAACCCTGCCCGCGCATATTGCACAATTAAAATTACAAAATATCACCACGCAAGTACTGTTTTTAGAATCTAACGTTGAAACCTTAGTCAAAAGATTTAGTGAAACTAGGCGCAAACATCCTTTAAGTAAAGAAACCACCACGCTGGCTGAAAGTATTGCCTACGAACGCGAATTGCTTGGTGATTTAGGTAGCCTTGGCCATGTTATTGACACCAGTCACCTGAGTGCAAACACGCTTAGAGGATGGGTAAAAGAGGTGGTTTCAACGGACCATGCTGGGTTAACACTATTATTTACCTCCTTTGGTTTCAAACATGGCATTCCACTAGATGCTGACTTTGTATTTGATGTGCGCTGCCTGCCCAACCCGCATTACGACCCTAAATTACGCGAGTTGACAGGCCTCGATGCCGAAGTACAGTCGTTTTTAAATGCACAACAAAGCGTGCATGAAATGCTCAAGGATATTTGTCATTTTGTAGAAAAGTGGCTACCAAACTTTATTACCGACAACCGTAGCTATTTAACGGTAGCCATAGGCTGCACTGGTGGGCAACATCGCTCTGTGTACTTTGTTGAGCAATTAAGCCAATATTTCATACCGCAACAAAAAGTGCTGACTAGGCATAGAGAATTAAATTAGGCGTAATTTTTTTAAAAACATTCATGAATAAAGGTTTTACAGCTAGCTTTACAGCGAGCTTTCAAGCATTAAGATAACTTTAAGTTGAGAAAATAATGATCGGTATTTTAATCATCGCACACGGAAGTTTGGGCGAAAGCTTGATGGAATGTGCTAAACACGTTTGGGGAAAAGAACATCAACAACTGGCTTGTCTTGCAGTCAGCATTCATGATGATCCCAACCTTTTGCTCGATAAGGCTAACGTATTGATCACCTCTTTAAATAGCGGAGATGGCGTATTAGTGCTTTCAGATATGTACGGCGCAACGCCCTGCAATATGGTGGGCAAGCTATTACAGCCAGGTGTAGTAGAAGGTATTGCTGGCGTAAATTTACCCATGTTAATCCGAACTCTTACCTATCGACAAGAACCGCTAATGACCTTGATTGAAAAAGCAGTCAGCGGTGGACGCGAAGGTGTGGTGCATTTCAACCGTGAAAGTTGTGAACGATATGATTAGCAAGCAATTAGAAATTATCAATAAGTTAGGATTACATGCCCGCGCTTCAACCAAACTAACACAAACAGCGAGCAAGTTTGCCAGCGATATTTGGTTAGAGCGTAATGGTCGCCGTGTGAACGCAAAAAGCATCATGGGTGTGATGATGCTGGCTGCGGGCAAAGGCTCCATCGTAACAATGGAGGCAAATGGCGAGGATGAAGCGCCGGCAATGGATGCCTTGATCGCGCTGATTGCCGACTATTTTGGTGAAGGCGAGTAATGTCTTATGGGCGTTGTTGGAAGAGATTTCTTATGGATATAAGTAAAAATGACCAGTTTTAGCATTCATGGTGTAGGCGTTTCTAGCGGCATTGCCATTGGGCATGCGCATCTGGTGTCTAATGCACTGCTAGAAGTGGTGCATTATCAACTGCCTAAGCACCTACTTGAGGATGAAGTTCTACGTTTTAGCAACGCTATCGCCACCGTTAAACATGATTTAGAGCAAATCAATAATAACTTACGTAAAAATGCGCCAGCTGAAATAAGCGCCTTTATCGGCACGCATTTAATGATGCTAGCCGATAAATCCTTATCAGAAATCCCAAAAGATATTATCAGAAATGAACAATGTAATGCCGAATGGGCGATTAAGCTGCAAATGGACGACATTGTTGAACAGTTTGAGCAGATTGAAGATGAGTATCTGCGTGAGCGCAAACAAGATGTGATTCAGGTGGTAGAGCGCGTCATCAAAGTATTACTCGGCCACCCAAGTCAATTGTCTACCGAGCAACAATCTAACGCCCTGCATGAAGAACGTAAACTTATTCTGGTAGCGCATGATATTTCTCCAGCAGATGCCATTCAGTTTAAGCAACATCAGTTTGCGGCCTTTATTACCGATGTGGGCGGCGTCACCTCACATACGGCCATTTTGGCGCGCAGCCTTAATATTCCATCAATTGTTGCCCTGCAACGCGCGCGCGATTTAATCAACGATGGTGAATTGATTATTGTCGATGGTGGCTTGGGCGTTGTGATTGTTAGCCCATCTAAAGAAATTCTGGCCGAATATAAATTACGGCAGGAACAATGGGAGCTGGAGCAACAAAAGCTACAGCGCATCAAATCCACCAAAGCGGTGACGATGGATGGCACCAATATAGAGTTATTCGCCAACATTGAAGTGCCTGAAGATATTGCCGCCGTGAAAGCCTCTGGCGCGACTGGCGTTGGACTTTATCGAACCGAGTTTTTGTTTATGAATCGGCGCGAAATGCCGGACGAAGAAGAGCAGTTTATCGCGTATAAAACGGTTGCAGAAGCCATGAAAGGCGCTGTGGTCATTATCCGCACCTTGGATTTAGGCGCTGATAAACAAATGAATCCGGACACCATTGTGACCTGTGCAAACCCTGCGCTCGGCTTACGCGCCATTCGTTATTGCTTGTCTGAGCCGCTAATATTTCACACGCAATTACGGGCATTACTTCGGGCCTCGCATTTTGGCAACATTAAGATTCTAGTGCCTATGCTGTCAACGCTTTCTGAGTTACGGCAAACCAAGCTATTTTTAGAGCGCGCTAAAGCGAGTTTGCGTAAACAAGATATTCCATTTAATGAAAATATTGCGCTTGGCGGCATGATAGAAATTCCCGCTGCAGCCATCAATGCTGAAGCGTTTGCCAAAGAGTTAGACTTTTTATCAATCGGCACTAACGATTTAATCCAATATACACTAGCCATAGACCGTGCCGATGACACCGTCGCACACTTATACAATCCGCTGCATCCTTCGGTATTAAAGCTGATTGCTATGACGATTAAAGCGGGCGATAAATTAGGCATATCTGTCTCGGTTTGCGGCGAAATGGCGGGCGACTCTAAGCTGACTAAACTATTGATAGGCATGGGTTTACGGCAACTTTCCATGCACCCTTCGCACATACTTAGCGTAAAACAGCAAATTTTACATAGCCAACTTAGCGAACTCAATGGCAATGCGCGTAAAGTTTTAGCGCAGACTGATCTTGAAAAAATTGAACCACTTGTCGCAAAATTCAATCTCATTTAACCAGATGTATTGAAAGGATTTTTATGTCAAATAATACTGATTTAGAAACAAGCACTAGCCCCATCACCACCCCAAGCAACGATGACAAGAACATTGCCACCATTACGCATTTAGCTGGCGCTGTGTTTTCATTTATACCGCCCTTAATGGTTTGGATGTTAAAAAAAGATGACAGCGAATATATTGCTACTCAAGCTAAAGAAGCGCTCAACTTTCAAATCAGCATACTCGTAGCGCATTTTGTGGCGTGCGTGTTGACGTGGGTTCTTATTGGCTTTTTATTATTCCCAATTATCTGGCTACTTAATATTGTTTTATGTGTTATTGCCGCCATCTCTACCAGCAAAGGCGAAAATTATCGCTATCCTCTTAGTTTACGCCTACTTAACTAACCCGATTTAAGGAATACTCCGTGACTAACCAATTGCCTAACCCATTGTTATATCTTGCTGGTCTGCCTAAATTTAATGAAGTTAAACCTGAACACGTCAGCCCTGCTGTAGACAGCCTATTAGCAGAAGGCCGCGCTTTAATTGAAAGTTTAGCCACTGCAACAGCGCCACCAACCTGGGAAAACTTTGCCCTTAAACTAGAAGACCATAGCGAGAAAATCAGCCGCGCTTGGAGCCAAGTCGACCACATGAACGCGGTGGTGAATAGCCCAGAATTACGTGAAGCGTATAACGAAAACTTAGCCAAACTAACCGATTATGGCAGCGATATGTCGCAAGACGAACGCTTGTACGCCAAGTACAAGGCCATTCAAGCCAGCACTGCATTTGCCAGCCTGACAGCTACGCAACAAACCATTATTAACCATGAAGTACGTGATTTTAAACTAGGCGGTGCCGAGTTAGCCGAAGCGCAAAAAGCGCGCTTTAAAGCCGTGAGTGAAGAGCTTTCAAAACTGGGCTCTAAGTTTGAAGAAAACATCATGGACAACACCAATGACTTTGCACATTATGTTCAAGATGTTACTGATTTAGCCGGTTTGCCAGCCGATGCGATTGAAGCTGCGCTTGAGGCAGCAAAACTTGAGGGCAAAGAAGGCTATAAATTTAGCCTGCAATTTCCTTCATATTCACCTGTGTTGCAATATGGCGAAAACCGTGGATTGCGTGAAACACTTTACCGCGCTTATGCCACGCGTGCTTCTGAGTTTAGTAAAGCCGATGAAAATGGATATATAAAGTGGGACAACACTAGTTTAATCAGCGACATTCTTAAATTGAAAAAAGAAGAAGCGCAAACGCTAGGCTTCAATAATTACGCGGAGCTTTCACTCGCCACTAAAATGGCAGATAGCCCAAAACACGTCACCGAGTTTTTAGATACGCTAGCCAAACGTGCTAAACCATACGCAGAACGCGATATGCAAGAACTCACCGCCTACGCCAAGAAACTGGAGATTGATGATATGCAATCTTGGGATGTAGCGTTTGTTAGCGAAAAACTACGTGAAGATAAATACGCTTTTTCAGACCAAGAAGTGAAACAATATTTTCCTGAAAGCAAAGTGCTGGCTGGCTTATTTAAAGTCACAGAAACCATATTCGGCGTACAAGTGCAAAAAGCCGAAGCGCCACTTTGGCATGAAGATGCCGCGTTTTACCAAATTAACGATGGCGCTGGCAAACCGATTGCCTACTTTTACTTAGACCTGTACGCCCGCAACAACAAACGTGGCGGTGCGTGGATGGATGAAGCGATTACCCGTCGCAAAAAAGATGGCCACGTTGAGTTACCGGTGGCATTTTTAACTTGTAACTTCTCAGCGCCAGTCGGCGGTAAGCCAGCTTTATTCACGCACGATGAAGTCATCACCATGTTCCACGAATTTGGTCACGGCCTGCACCACATGCTCACGCAAGTGGAGGAATACGGCGTTTCAGGCATCAAAGGCGTGGAATGGGATGCCGTTGAATTACCTAGCCAATTTATGGAAAACTTTTGCTGGGAATGGGAGGTGCTACGCCACATGACCGCCCACGTAGACACAGGCGAACAATTACCACGCGCACTGTTCGACAAAATGGTGGCCGCCAAAAACTTTCAAGCCGGCATGCAAACCATGCGCCAAATTGAATTTTCACTATTCGATATGCGCCTACACGGCGAGTTTGACCCAAATGGAAAACAAACTGCGCTTGATTTAATCGAACAAATTCGTGACGAAGTCGCCGTAGTCCGCCCACCAAAATGGAACCGCTTTCCCAACAGCTTCAGCCACATTTTTGCTGGCGGTTATGCAGCAGGTTATTACAGCTATAAATGGGCAGAAGTACTATCTGCCGATGCCTACAGCTTGTTTGAAGAGCTAGGTGTGTTATCCGCACAAGCAGGAAGCCTGTTTAAAAATGAAGTATTGGCAAAAGGTGGGAGCCGCCCAGCAATGGAATCATTTGTGGCGTTTAGAGGTAGAGAGCCGAGTATGGATGCGTTGTTGCGGCATAATGGGATGGCGGGTTAATTGGTACATTGATTAAACGCTGGCGTAGATATATCAGCAATAATTTCCTGCCAAACAAAGTGTATATCTTGATTTATCATGCTATAGAAAAATGCACTAACTATTTTCCAAATGCTGATTTCTTATTCTGCGATCTTCCATGTAACGCAAGCTAGCATAAGTAAGCAGGCCAATTGCGATCATACCTACAATAAAACTGGCATAAGCAATCGGCCAGGGAATGCCTGCTGTCATCATTGAAAACTCCGACATACCGCCGATACCTGCCAACACGTTGATTGGCATAATCACCACGCTGATAATAGTCAGGCGCTTAAGGTCTTTATTCTGGTTAACGTTCAAGAAACCAACGGTAGCATCCATCTGAAAGTTAATCTTGTTAAACAAAAACGTTGTATGGCCATCTAAAGATTCAATATCACGCAAAATTTCACGCACATCTTCATGCTGCGGAATTGAAAGGAATTTTCTGCGCATTAAAAATGACAAAGCATTTCTAGTATCAAGGACATTACGGCGAATCCTGCCGTTAAGATCTTCTTCTATTGAGATTGCGGTAAGAATCTTGGCCGCCTGCTCGTTGGTCATCTGCGATTTAAAAACCTGCCTACCGACTTCTTCAAGCCGTACGTATTCATCTTCCAGCGCATTCGCCGAGTACTCCACGTCGGCTGCGTAAAGATCGAGCAGCACATCCTTCGCCTCGGACACATATCCTGCCTGAGCTCTAGCGCGCAAGCGCTGTAAGCGGAATACGGGGAGCTCTTCACTTCTAACGGAGAATAAGGTTTCATTATTCAAAATAAAAGCAACAGCTACGTTTCTGGACTCATCTTCACGATCAAGCAAAAAGGCGGAGTGCAGATGCACTTCACCGCTTTCTTCTTCATAAAAACGCGCGCTGGATTCTAAGTCGGTTAACTCTTTAGGATTAGGTAAATTAACCCCGAAAATCTCACGTGCCCAAGCAAGCTGCTCATCCTCTGGTGTGACTAAGTCAACCCAAATTGGCTTGGCCTGCGCAAGGTCATCGCGACTATATATTGGAATTTGACGTAAACGCCCTTCGTGCAGATCAAACACTCGAATGACCATACTTTGACTTTGCGTCTTTGGCTCTGAAACAAACTCAACGCGAACCGAGTCTGAAACAACCAGTAGAATTTCTTCCTTACGATCTTCACTTACCAGCTGCCAGATAACCTGTCGCTCATCAGCAGATAATGACTCCAACAAACGCGCCACTGCCTGTGATTCAAGCTTGTCAACAAGGCGTCGTAATTCAGATTGGTTACTCTGATGCACCATACTTTCAACCAAATCATGGCGTTGCATATCTTGCCGATGCACAAGGCCTTCGACTAGCTTGTGGCGCTCAATCATACTTTTAATTTTAGCGCGATGATCCTGAATACTTTCTAAGTCACTCATCTAAGCTGCCTTTATTCTCTAACAACATCAACAATTGGTTATAATTTTAACACGCAGCCGCATAATTAACGTCAATATGCAAGATTAACAAGCTTTAGTACTAATATAGAAAATAATACATATCAAGTGTCGCTAGGTGCGTATTCCACACCAAACTGGACAGCCAAGTAGGGTGGGCAACTCGTTGCCCACGCGTAACAATATTTGACTCAACACCCGCGTGGGCAGAAACCTGCCCACCCTACAAAAAATACTATGGCTCTGCGATTTTTGAGGTTTATTCGCCAAAATTCTCTTCTATCTCCGTCGCGGATAATCCCCAATCTTGCGCATAAATACCGTTTCGTGCGTGTCGGTGAAAACTGGAATGTGGCCAATCAAGCACACGATTCACCAAGCCATGTTTAACGGGGTTAAAATGTACATAATCCATGTGCTTTGCATAATCGTCATCATCCCGAATTAAATGTTCCCAATATCGACGTTGCCACAAGGTGGACTCTCGATGTTTTGTTTTGGATGCGGTCATTAAATTAGGTTGGTATAGCGTTACACCGCAGGCAAGCGTGACATAACGCTTAATCAATCGCCAACGGTTGGCGAAGTCTGCATCATCAGGCGGTAATGTCCAAATGGCGTGCATGTGGTCGGGTAAAATAACCCATGCATCTATGGTAAAAGGATATTGTGCGCGTGTTTTATCAATGGCATCACGTAGGGCTTTAAGCACATCTTGGTTGCACAAAAATGCGCGCCGCCTATAGGTGACTATGGTGAAGAAGTAGGTTGCGCCTGCTTGATTGATGCGGCGGTAATGTGTCATCGTGGTATTTTAGCTGGGTTTATTACGCGTGGGCAAACAAGTTGCCCACCCTACAAAGGACTAATATGCAACACGATTTTTGGCATCAAAAATGGGAGAAAAACGAGATTGGCTTTCACTTGCCTGAGGCTAATGCCTTGTTGGTTAAACACTTCTCCACGCTCAATCTAAAACAAAACTCTCGCATTTTTTTACCCTTGTGCGGTAAAACTTTGGATATTGCTTGGCTGCTTTCTCAAGGCTACCGCATTGCTGGTGCTGAGTTAAGCGCGCTTGCAATTGAGGATTTGTTTAACAGCCTTCACCTAATGCCAACCATCAAAAATATCGGCGAAATCACCCATTACAGCGCGACTAATATTGATCTGTTTGTCGGCGATATTTTTAAAGTTACGCCTGCCATGCTGGGCAAAGTAGATGCGGTTTACGACCGTGCGGCTTATGTTGCTTTGCCTGAGGAGATACGTAAACAATATTCTGCGCATTTAATGGCGCTCACCAACCAAGCCGCGCAATTGCTGATTTGCTTTGAGTATGATCAAACGATTCATGCAGGGCCGCCTTTTTCTATCTGCGAGGATGAAGTTAAGCAACATTACCAAACTAAGTATGATTTAGCTCTACTGGCAAGCGAGGTGATGGCTAATGGTTTAAAAGGTCAACACCCCGCCACTGAGCATGTTTGGTGGCTCAAACCGCTAAGTTAAGGGGCTTGATGGAGGCGCCTATAAGCATGGGCACGCTTTTCAACCATGCTAAAATGAAAAGCTATTCACTTATCGAGACCTAGCCGTGAAATTTGCCACCTGGAATGTAAATTCGCTCAATGTTCGCTTGCCGCATGTGTTGGATTGGTTACGCAACAACCCAATCGATGTGCTTTGCCTGCAAGAAACCAAGCAGGAAGACGTAAAGTTTCCTTATGAAGCGCTGAAAGAGGCAGGTTACGAGGCTGTTCATATTGGCCAAAAAACTTACAATGGCGTGGCCATTATCAGCCGCCATCCTTTGACTGATATTCAACGCAACATCCCTAATTTTGAAGATGATCAGCAACGTGTGATTGCCGCCACCATTAACGGTATTCGTGTAATTTGCGCTTATATTCCTAACGGCCAAGCGGTTGATTCTGAAAAATATCAATATAAAATGCGCTGGCTAACAGCCCTTACAGCTTGGCTTAAAACCGAATTAGTGGCACACCCTAAATTAATGCTATTGGGCGATTACAACATTGCGCCTGAAGACCGCGATTGCCACGATCCTGAAGCTTGGTTAGGCCAAATATTAGTCAGTCCAGCCGAACGTGAAGCATTCCAAGCGCTTATCAACTTGGGCCTGCATGATAGTTTCAGGCTATTTGAGCAAGATGAAAAGAGCTTTAGCTGGTGGGATTATCGCATGATGGGTTTTAGACGTAATTTTGGTATGCGTATTGATCATATTTTGGTGAGTGACGCACTTAAAGCTACTTGCCTAGCTGCCACCATTGATAAAGCGCCGCGCAAACTAGAGCGCCCTTCTGACCATACGCCAGTGATATTAGAAATAGCTTAAGCGTGAAAACTAAAAGATCTAGCCCTTAATCTTAATGCACAACTGCTTGAGTTTACGATAAAGATGCGTGCGCTCTAAGCCTGCAATTTCTGCAAGTTTACTCATATTATTTGTTGAATCTTTCATGTGGTACTCAAAATATAAGCGCTCAAAATCATCCCGCGCATCACGAAGGGGTTGATTTAGGTTCGCCCCCATGGCAGATGTCGGCAAGTTTTTTATTGGCGTGTTCATATCTTTGTGTTGCTGTACTGCCGCCTGCTGTGACGCCGCAATAGTGAGTGCATCATCAAACTGATGCAAGACTCGATTCACATCGTCTAGGGTGATTTTTTTGCCTAAGCTCGTTTGTATTAAATTACGAATGATCGCATCTAACTGTGCCAAATCGCCAGGCCAATCAGCATTGCGCAGGCTATTTAAGGCGGCAATATCAAACTCGCGATATTCAACATCCGCAAGTTCAAACTGCAGGTTGGCAATGGCAATGGCTAAGTCAGGAATATCTTCTTTATGTTCATCTAGCGCAGGCACTCGCAGTGAAACTGCCGATAAAATTCGTAGCAAATTGTGATCAAACAAGGCTTCTACTTGCAGTTTCGGCAAATTTTCACTCGTACTACACACCACACGCACATTATATTTATCTGACTTGGTAATCAGTAACAATAAACCTTTTTGCTCTATTTTGTTAAGCTCTGCCACTTCGGCGATATATAGCACGCCATCGCGTATCGGCTCCAAAATATCTAAAGGCGCGCTGGCTAACTGATTAAATTCAGTTAACTGAAACCACGGAGTATTGGCGTTTTGCAAAAAGCGCCCACATAACTCCGCGCCACCGCCCTTTGGCCCAATCAGCAATACTGGGCTAGGACTGATACTCGCGCTAGCGGCAATTTTATCTAAGCGATCTTTAAGTGCAGCCACAATTGGGCTCTTGCCTAAGCTCGTCAGACTCATCTCAGATTTTGGTAGCTGCTCGCTATGTTTTAGCGCCACGCTGACCGTTTTTAATAGCTTTTGTAATGCAATAGGCTTTTCTAGAAAATCAAACGCGCCTATACGAGTGGCTTCTACTGCGGTATCAATAGTGCCGTGGCCTGACATCATAATCACAGGCATGGTCAACAAGCCGCTACTACCCCATTCTTTTAACAGGCTAATGCCATCACAATCTGGCATCCAAATATCCAACAACACGACATCTGGACGCTCATGCAGGCGGATTGCACGCGCGGCGGCGGCATTTTCTGCCAGTTCGACTTGGTAGCCTTCATCTTGCAAAATGTCGCGTAATAGCTCGCGTATGCCCACTTCATCGTCAACCACTAATATCCGTTTTGATGCCATATTATTTATCTTTTAAAGTTTCTAGCGAGCATGCTTAAGGTTTATTTAATCCAACAATAGCGGGATACTAATGACCACGACAGCACCCGCATTTTCTGTATCAATAGCTTGTCTGCCGCTCTCATCCAAGCTGGCTTGTTCAACGCTGGACTTTGTTATATTTTCAATTCTAATGCTACCCTTATGCTCTTCGATTATTTTTTTAACGATGGCTAAACCAAGCCCAGTGCCATGTGGCTTAGTCGTCATATAAGGTTCAAAAACCCGCGCCAACATTTCTGTTGGAAAACCCGCGCCGTTATCTTCAACCGTTAATAGCAGCAGATTATTCGACACTTCCGTATGTACAGAAATCACAGGATTCACTTTTGTGGCCAAGGCATCCTGCGCATTTTGCAATAAATTATGCAACACTTGTCGCAACATGGTGCTATCACCTTGAATGCTGCAAGCTTGTTTTGTTAATGATAAATTTATGTGTATATGCGGCGTGTTGTCACCTTGTAAATCGTATAGCGATGCTACCTCACGAATCAATCGATTTAAATCTAAACGTTCTAATTGCGGTGCTGGCGATCTTGCATACTCACTAAACTCATTCACCATACGCTTCATGGCATCAACTTGATTGACGATGGTTTCTGTTGAGCGTTTCAGCATTTCTGCATCTGCCGCATCTAGTTTACTGAGCAACTTATGCGCCATACGCTCAGCAGATAATTGAATCGGCGTGAGCGGGTTTTTAATTTCATGCGCAAGCCGTCTAGCCACTTCACCCCATGCTGCATCGCGCTGGGCTTGCACCATATTTGTGGCATCATCAAACACTGCCACATAGCCACCATCGGGTAAACGTGTGCCGCGTAGCATTAAAATCTGCTTGCCTTGAGGCGTAACCAAATCAATTTGAGTTTGAATCTCGTCTTTATGCGTATTTTTTTGGGCGTCCTTCAGCCCGTCACTGTCTACATCATATTGCTGGATATGCAAAGCAATCGCTTGAAAAAAACTTTCTAATCGCGCATGTTTAGCAATAATTCCATCTAACGTAGACCCTGCAGCACCCTCTAATGCAACACCTAGAATATTCACAGCGGCTTCATTGTAAGTACGCAATTCACCGCGCTTATTCAAGGCCATCACGCCTGAAGATAAATGTGCCAGTATGGTTTCCAAGTAGCCACGCGCAGCCTCAACACGGGCACGGTTACTATCCGCAGCCTTAGTCGCATCACTTAATTGACGCGTCATACTATTAAACGATTTCACCAATACGCCTAATTCATCCTTACCATGCTCTGGCAGCATGGTGCTGTAATCACCACTGGCAATGGCCTTGGTACCTTCGGCTAATACGGTCAGCGGCGCAGATAATCGACGACTCAATACAAACGCAATCGTCACCGCACCTAGCATGGCTAACATCATCACCAAGGTTAAGGTCAAAGCAAACACTTCTCGTAGCGAAGCGCGACTATATGACAGCTTTTGATAGTCCTGATAAACGTCTTGCACCGCCTCTGCCGTGCTTGCAAGTGGCTTTGGTACGGGCTGCAATAATTGTAAAATACGTGTTTCTCCCGCCAGATCTTGCACGGTGACGGGCGCCAGCACACGCAAATACAAACCCTTTTTACCGATGGGCTCAATACTGCCTAAAATATGTGTCCGCGCTTGCCTTAGCTGCGATTTACTCGGTAGCTCAGGTAAAAAACTGGATGAGTCACTACTGGATACCGCTAAAATTCTGCCTTGTACCGTTAATAACGTCGCATCTTGAATGCCGCTTTTTTCACGCAAGTCATTTAACATAGAAAAATGCGTGTTGGCTGGCTGAAAAGCTAAGCTGGTTGCCATACTTTCGCCTTTTTCTTTCACATCTGCCAGCATAATATCTAAAGCTGTTCGGCCTAAATTAAGTCCGCCCTCCAGCGCGGCTTCTACTTTGACGTTAAACCAAGATTCAATAGAGCGTGTCAAAAAGTTTACTGACACTAAATACACGATTAAGCCTGGAATAATCGCCATAAGTGCAAAGGTGGTCAATAGCCGTAGCGTAAAACGACTGCCCATTACCTGCCCGCGAATTTTTCGGTATAAGCCAAAAAGCTGCACGCCTATCAACACTACAAGAAAAACCGCCAATACAATGTTGAGTGTGACCAATAAAGTGTAATACTCACCCGATGCTGCCGTGTTGGCGCTGGCGTTTGATAGCAAGTAGAGCAAAAATGCGCCCAAGATGGCGCTTATGATTACGATATATTTCATTTAAACAGGCTTGGTGTCCATTCAAAACGTTGCGAACTTATTTTCCACTCATCTAAACCCAGCGCGTCAACCTGTAAGGCTTTAGGCAGTTTTTTGGAGTCTAATCGCATCAGCAAAGCGGCTTTATAACTACCACCTTTTTCAATGTCGGCTTTTTTCAGCACTTTTAAATTACTAATATCGGATAACTCATCGGTTGCCTCTTCTAAAGTGACAAAAGTTTTTTGCTGACCATCCTGTATTAATAAATATTGCCTAGAAAGCGCGTGATAGCTCAAAGTCACCTCACGCGTCACCGTCACAATTTCATCATCGAACCAATATTTTCGTGGCGAAAGTAACTGAAATTCTATCAAAAAACTGAGATCAAAACCCTTAATAATCGCCTGCTCAATCTCATTACTAAACTTAATATCAACATCGGCTTTTAGCGCATAGCCATCATCCTGCGCAACTAATTCAGCGGATCTGATATTCATACTGCTATTGCCTGCTACAGCTGATGTAGCAAAAAGCGCCAGCAGGCATACCAATAAAAGTTGTTTAATTTTTTTGTAGCAAGGCATAGAAAAAGCCGTCGTGTGCGGTTGAAGGAATTAGCTGACCATTTAGCTGGGCAATGCTGATTTGAGGATGATTAACGGGCAATTCAAACGGCAATTGTGTCGCATCGGTATTGTTTTGTAAAAACTTGTCCACTTGCGCTTGGTTTTCTTCATTAAAAACAGAGCAGGTGACATAAAGTAATTTGCCGCCCTTAGCTAACATCTGCCATAAACTCGGCAAAATTTTGGCTTGCTGTGCAGCAAAAGAAGCAATGTCAGCCTCGCGTCGTAACCATTTAATATCCACATGGCGACGCACAATGCCAGAGGCCGTACATGGCACATCGGCTAAAATTCTATCAAAACTTTCGCCATTCCACCAACTGGCAGACGATGCATCACCAACCACTAAATTAGCCTTTAGCTCAAGTCTATCCAAATTACTTTGCACACGCTGCAAGCGCGCTTCATCGCTATCAAGCGAAGTTAGCGCAACATCGGCCAATTCTAAAATATGGCCCGTTTTGCCCCCAGGCGCACAACAGGCATCCAATACCGCTAGATTAGGCGCTAAATCCAATAAATATGCAGCTAGCTGCGCACCATAATCCTGCACAGAAACTACACCATCAGTAAACCCTGGTATTTTTTCTACTGGCTGCGGCCTAGTTAAAGTAACCGCTTGTCCGCCAATATGCGTTGCCTCAATATCTTGACGTGCCAATAACAGCATATAGTCAGCCATGCTGATTTTTTGCGTATTCACCCGTAAAGTCATCGGTGGATGCTGATTACCCATTTGCAACATACTTTCCCAATGGTCAGGATATTGCGTTTTAAGCTTGTTAATCCACCACTGTGGGTAAGAGTAAAGCGCCACTTCACTGGCATTCAAGGTTTGTGCAAGCTGATCTTTTTGACGCAAAAAATTGCGTAAAATAGCATTGACCAAACCTTTAGCCCAACTTTTAGGCGCAGGTCGTTTAAGCTCACTGACCGCATGTACAGCTTGGTTAACTACGGTGAACGCATCCGCTTTATCATGCAATAACTGGTAAACCGCCACCAACAACAAAGTATGAATACGATCATCCGTGAGCGGCTTTTCTAATAACTGTGTCAGATAAGCATCGATCTCACCATAAAAGCGCAATGTGCCATAACTTAAATCTTGCGCCGCACCACGCTGTTGCGGTGTTGCGCTAGGAAATACGGCCAAAGCCGCAGGCAACGCCAAAGTAAGATTACGGCCAGATAACACCTGATTCACAGCATTAGCGGCGATTTGTTGAGATATATACAAAGAAAACTTTCGAATGTCTGCTAAAAGTCTATTTTAACCCATATATAGGCTGCCATACCGCAAAGCTCATGTTCATACAATATATGCGAATTAAATAACCATTGCCATCAACCGCGCCACCCGTTCTTCAGTCTGCGGATGGGTACTAAATAAGCTGTCAAACGAGCGCCCTGACAATGGATTGATAATCATCATCTGGCCCGTTTCTGGATGTGCTTCTGCCGTTGGGTTAGAAATCTGATGCGCATACTGATGTATTTTCTCAAGCGCGCTCGCCAAGGCCTTAGGGTCTTTGCAAATTTCCGCACCCATTCTATCGGCCTCAAACTCACGAGAGCGCGAAATTGCCATTTGAATAAGCGATGCAGCTAACGGTGCTAAAAACATCATTAGCAAGGCTACAACAGGGCTCACGCTACGTTCACCGCCATCACTACGGCCGCCGCCAAACAACATGCCAAAAGTGCCGATGGATGAGATTGCCCCAGCCATCGTGGCAGATATTGTAGAAATGAGCGTGTCCCTATGTTTTACATGGGCTAACTCATGCGCCATGACGCCACGTAACTCACGCTCTGTTAAGGCTTGCATAATGCCAGTGGTGGCCGCCACTGCGGCATGATCCGGGTTGCGACCTGTGGCAAAAGCATTGGGTTGCGCCTCATCCATCACGTAGACTTTTGGCATAGGTAGCTGGGCATTTTCAGCCAACGCTCGCACCATGTTGTAATAATTGCGAAACTGCACGTTATCTACTGTCACTTCTTGCGCGCCATACATTTTAAGTACCGCTTTGTCCGAAAACCAATAGGCATAAACATTCATACCTGCGGCTATAATTAAGGCCATCATCATGCCGCCAGAACCCCCAAGCGCGGCGCCTACCACACCAAATAGGGCGACAATTGCAGCCATTAAAATCGTTGTTTTTAACCAGTTACCGAACATTGATTACTCCGTATTTTTAACGAACTTACATGGAACAAGATGGTTATCAATACATCAATTTCAAGGCCTTGATGAGGAAATCAATCAACCGTGAATGTATCCCCAATTTGTAGATTATGCCCTTGCACAAATGCTTGTGCACTAAGACGCTTACCGCCTGGGGCTTGTAACTCAGTGATGTGCAATAAACCGCTACCGCAGCCAACTAATATACCATCATGCACGCTAACGATTTCGCCAGCGTTAGCTTTACCTGCTTGCGCTGTTGCCATCCAAATTCGGCAAACTTCACCTTTTAATTTGCTTTGCGCCACTGGAAATGGATTAAAGGCACGTACTTGACGCGAAATTTCTACTGCACTTTTTTGCCAATCAATGGCGGCTTCAGCTTTTTCTAATTTATGCGCATAAGTCACCAACGCTTCATCTTGCGGCGTGGCTGTTAATAAGCCTTTTTCTACCAAGATTGCCATTGCATCCACCATTAGCTCGGCACCTATTTTACTTAACGCATCATGCAACGTTTGTGTTGTGTCCGTGTTGGTGATTGGCACAATGCCACAACTCACCATCGCCCCTGCATCCAAGGCTGGCACCACCTCCATAATCGTCACGCCAGTTTCAGCATCACCCGCCAATAGTGAACGATGAATTGGCGCGGCGCCACGCCAACGCGGCAATAATGAGGCGTGGATATTGTAGCAACCATAACGCGGCGCATTTAATGTGACGGTGGGGATAATTAGCCCATAAGCTGCCACGACCATCACATCTGCGTCAACCAATGCAATCTGTGCTTGCACCGCAACATCTTTTAAAGTTTCTGGCTGAAATACATGCAAGCCATGATGCTCTGCCAACACTTTAACGGGGCTAGGTTTAAGCTTCATACCGCGCCCAGCGGGCCGATCAGGCTGCGTAAGTACCATCACTATTTGATGCCCCGCTGCAATAAGCGCAGCGAGAGCGGGAACAGCGAATTCTGGCGTACCAGCAAAAATAATTTTCAACTTTTAACCTTAAATATGGGTCTGGCTAGATATTCATACATCGAATATTTGCAAAATCGGACACTAAACTATCGCCAGATATTGGGCAAACTAGATATTGACGTGACGCGACCTTACTTGCTCGTTGTCACGATTTTGTTTCAGCATTTTACTCTTAATGCGATTACGCTTGAGCGGCGACAAATACTCAACAAAGACTTTGCCTAATAAATGATCGATTTCATGCTGAATGCAAACGCTTAACAGTCCACTCGCATTTAAAGTGAATTTTTTGCCGTCTTTATCTAGCGCTTCAACTTTGACATTTTCAGCCCGCGTGACATTTTCATAGATACCTGGCACAGACAGGCAACCTTCTTCATAGTCTTGCTCGCCATTTTTCTCAATAATTTTTGGGTTGATGAATACCTGCAAATGATCTTTGGTCTCACTGGTATCAATAATAATAAGTTGTATGTGTTGATTAACCTGAGTTGCGGCTAAACCAATACCAGGCGCATCGTACATCGTTTCGGCCATATTCTCGATCAAATGGCGAATAGCCGCATCGACCTCTTTAACGGGCTTTGCCACGGTGTGTAAGCGTGGATCTGGGTAATTAAGTATGTCTAAAATTGCCATAAAAATTCAGTAATTTCCTTAAAGTTTGTTGATGCTGCTATCAAATACAAAGTTTTACTTAATAAAAACCAAGGTTTTTCCATAAAAACTTGATTGTTGAATGAGTTACGTGATAAATTTAACCTAGTTATGCAAGTTTCGCACCTGTTTTAACTTAATATTTATAATGCATTTTTGACTGGGGTCATCAGTATGTTCCGATATATTATAACGCTGCTCATGTTTTGTTGCATAAGCTTCCATGTAAATGCTGAAGTAGTTGCACTCAAAAACAACCATCCTGACCGTCACGTTGTGGTGAAAGGCGATACTTTATGGGGAATATCTGCCAAGTTTCTAAAAGACCCGTGGCAATGGCCAAAAGTTTGGCAACTTAACCGTGCGCAAATCAAAAACCCACATTTGATCTACCCTGGCGATGTGGTATTTCTTGATATGAGTAGCGGTACACCTCAGTTAAGATTACTGCGCGAAACCATCACTTTAGAACCAGGGTCCGTAGTCGAGCCGTTGGATAAAGTGGCCATTTCAACCATTCCACTGAATGTTATTGGGCCATTTTTAAATCAGCCCCTCGTCATTGAAAAAAACCAATTTGACGCATCCCCAAGAATCGTTGCTGGACAAGATAATCGGGTTGTATTGAGTCCAGGTACGCGTGTTTACATCAGTCAAATTGAAGAAGGTGACGGTGTTGATTGGTATGTCTATCGCCCAGGAAACAACTTAATCGACCCAGATACTAAAGAAGTATTGGGTATGGAAGCCATCTACTTGGGCGATGCCAAAGTGACCAAGTATGGCGAGCCTGCAAGCGCAGATATCGTTAAGGCGAAAGAAGAAATCTTCACCAAAGATAGGTTAGTAGCGGCTACTGACATAATGCAAACAAGTTTTGTACCCCATGCACCAGACATTGAAATTAGAGGTCGTATTATTAACATTTATGGAGGTGTTGGCGAAACTGGCGCTGGGAGCATTGTTTCTATCAGTCGCGGTTCATCTAATGGCATAGAGATTGGACATGTGCTTGCAATTAACCGTTATGGTCGCGTTATTAAAGACCCTGAGTTTTCGAAAGAAAAAGACCGCGCGTCAGAAGCAAAATTAAAAGAGTTAAATTTTGATGTAAATCGTGATGCTGAAGGCAAGCCGATTGTTAATTTCCGTAAAGATGCGACGAATGCTAATAACGAGCCTTTGCTAGAACCTGGAATGATTAAATTACCAGATGAGCGCGTGGGTTTATTGATGGTATTCCGCGTATTTGACCGCGTGTCTTACGGTTTAATTATGCAGTCAACGCAACCAATTAATGAGCATGATACGGTGCAAACGCCTTAACATCAAAGGCTTAATCATCACCGGTCATTATCTTTAAGTGTTTATGCAACCTGACCACAGCGAGGAAATGTCAGAAAAGTCGCTGTGGATTAGTTTAAGTACGGTTCATGGCTTGGGTGCACAGACATTTTGTCTTTTATTAAAAACTTTTGGCAATCCTGCTAATGTTTATGCGGCCAATATTAAACAGTTAAAAGAAGTCGTTTCAGACAAAATTGCCGCAGAAATTAGTCTAGGTGTTAATGAGCAAGCCATTATCGACGCTAGTCAGTGGCTTTCACTCGCCAACAACCACCTCGTCACCCTCGCGGACAGCACCTACCCAAGAGCATTGCTCGAAATAGCCGACCCGCCACCTTTTCTGTATGCAAAAGGTAATTTGGCATTATTAAACCAAGCCAGTATCGCGATTGTAGGCAGTCGCAATGCCTCGGTACAGGGCGAAAAAAATGCAGAAGCTTTTGCGCACGACTTATGTGGATATGGCTTATGCATCGTGAGTGGTTTGGCGCTGGGGATTGATGGCGCAGCACATCGTGGCGCGCTCAAAGCAAACGGCGCAACAATCGCGGTAGTGGGTACTGGCTTAGATATTGTGTACCCGGCCAAACATCGAGATTTAGCCCACCAAATTGTGGAGCGCGGACTCATTATTTCCGAATTCGCCTTAGGTACACCCTCTAAGCCGCAAAACTTCCCCAAACGTAATCGTCTTATTAGCGGCCTTAGTTTAGGCTGTCTAATTGTAGAGGCCAACTTACAAAGCGGCTCACAAATTACCGCGCGCATGGCCGCTGAGCAAGGACGTGAAGTCTTTGCAATTCCTGGCTCAATACATTCACCGATGTCTAAAGGTTGCCATCAACTGATTAAACAAGGCGCCAAACTAGTAGATTGCTTACAGGATATAGTGGAAGATCTAGGGTTAAATCAGCTTGAGTTGAATAAACTGGCGTTAAAAAAACCCAATTTAAATACCTTAAGCATCAATAATCCAAGCTCCAATATTGACATATCAAATATCACAGGCCAACCTAATGCATCGAATAATCCGTTATTAACTTTAATGGGATATGAAGCCATAACATTAGAAAATTTAGTTCACCTAAGTAGCTTGACGGTGAGCGAAGTTTCATCCATGCTAATGTCACTTGAGCTTGAAGGAAAAGTAAGCAGTTTAGCTGGCGGGCAATATCAGAAAATAATATAACATAACGTTAATATCAAACGTTGTAGCTAGGATTAGATTGGTTGAGATTTTGTAATTTTAGATTTATGCATAAACCATCACATTAAGTGAGCGATACTAAGTGGATAGCACTTAATTTTAAAACAATTTTTATTTAAGGATAAATATTATGTTTGAAGTATTGGTTTATATGTTTGAAAACTACATTGATACACATTTTAGACCTGATGAAAACACGCTATCCCAAGAGTTATACGCCGCTGGCTTTGATGAAGATGATATTAATGGTGCTTTTAGCTGGTTTAATCAACTAGAACTCATGACCGAGCAGGCCACAATATACGAAAAGCCTAATCACGTTAGCACACGTATTTTTATGGCGGATGAGCTTAAAAAAATCACTGGCGAAAGCATCGGTTTCATTCTGTTTTTGGTAGAAGCTAACATTCTCAACAGCGCACAACGTGAGTTGGTGCTCGATCTAGCCATGAACTTACCGCAATCTGAAGTTAGCATTGAAGAGATGCGCTGGATTGTGCTGATGATTACTTGGGGCGCAAGCAAGTCTGGCCCAGATAAAACTAAAGAGTACTTATTTATCGAAGACGCGCTTCTAAATAAACAAAAACCGACACTACATTAGTCTGGCAGCCGCATTGCGTAATTGATAATGCTATTAACTTCAATACTGTGCAATACAAAAAATAGATGCCTTGGGGATCCTGTCCCTATTACCTCGCAAGGCATCTACTTTTTACCTTGTTTTTCAGGTTTTTAAACCACCCTAAAAACATATGCAAGCCTCATTCGGCCTAGCAGGTCGATTTTTTAATGGGCTAAGCTGAACCAATAAGTCATTACGCGTCTACATTCCCGCTAATATTTTCGATGATATTGCTAATAATGCCCGAACGGTTCAATGTGTAAAAATGCAGACTCGACACCCCCCAAACTTGTAAGGTTTCGCACAACTCACTGACCACATCCACACCGAATGCACGTAGCGAAGGCATGTCATCTGCGTATTCTTCTAGGCGCATACGCAACCACCTAGGAATTTCTGCTCCACAAACACTTGAAAAACGTGCTAATTGAGTAATGTTATAAATCGGCATAATGCCAGGAACAATCGGGATGTTGATGCCAGTAGTTTCGCACTGATCTACGAACCTAAAATAAGCATCGGCATTATAAAAATACTGCGTAATGGCTGAGTTAGCGCCTGCATCAACCTTGCGCTTTAGATTTAATAAATCCGCTGCTGGCGTTCGCGCCTCAGGATGAAACTCTGGGTATGCCGCCACCTCAATATGGAACTGATCGCCAGATTCCGCGCGTATAAACTCAACTAATTCCACCGCATAACGAAAATCACCACTACTCACTTCACCAGAGGGTACATCGCCACGCAATGCGACTAAGCGCTTAATGCCGTGCGCCGTATAGGCCTGTAATAAATCACGAATTTCTGCTTTACTAGAAGACACGCAAGAAATATGTGGGGCGGCTTGAAAGCCTTCTTTCTGAATATCTAATACGGCATCCATCGTTCTATCTCGCGTAGAGCCGCCTGCACCAAAAGTCACTGAAAAGAATTCAGGATTATATTTTGCCAATTGCGCACGCGTTTCACGCAGCTTATCCATGCCATCGCTTGTTTTTGGCGGGAAAAACTCAAAACTCATTCTGGTAGTTTTCATTTGTTCTTCTTATCATCAATAAAAATCGCCGCAAGTAGCCATGAAAGTACGCTGTACACCACCGCGCCTAACATGCCCGAATATAACGTTTTTACTTCAAATCCTTGCAACCAATTGCCTACGCTATAAAACAAAAAACCATTAATCACGAGGATAAATAATCCTAAGGTTAATATGGTAATAGGTAAGGTCAAAATCACTAGAATTGGCTTGATCAACATATTAACCAAGCCAATGACCAAGGCTGCAACCAACGCCGAATAGAAATCAGCCACTTGAATATCTGGCACAAAATACGCAACAGCTAGCAGTGCTAGCGCGTTTAATATCCATACCAATAATAATTTCATGCGACCGCTCCCTTAGCTTAATTGCATTAACGGCAATACTATCGAATTAGTAACGATAGCTTTCTGGTTTAAATGGACCTTGTTTTTGCACGCCGATATAAGCCGCTTGTACGTCAGTTAAAGTAGACAATTTAGCATTGAGTTTTCTTAACTGTAATATCGCAACTTTTTCATCTAAATGCTTAGGCAAGGTATAAACGCCTACTGGGTAACGTTCAGTGTGGCTAAATAGCTCGATTTGCGCAATGGTTTGGTTGGCGAAACTTGAGCTCATTACATATGAAGGATGGCCAGTTCCGCAGCCCAAATTCACTAAACGACCTTTGGCTAGCAAGATGATTTTTTTACCATCTGGGAAAATCACATGGTCGACTTGCGGCTTAATTTCGTCCCACTCATATTGTTCAAGTGAAGCAACATCAATTTCATTATCAAAATGGCCGATATTACATACAATCGCTTGGTCTTTCATCTTAGCCATATGGTCATGGGTAATTACGTGGTAGTTACCTGTGGCAGTGACAAAGATATCGCCGTGTTCACAAGCATAATCCATTGTGACTACACGGTAGCCTTCCATTGCCGCTTGTAGTGCGCAAATTGGATCAATTTCAGTTACCCAAACTTGAGCAGATAAAGCGCGTAAAGCTTGTGCAGATCCCTTACCTACATCACCATAACCAGCTACCACCGCCACTTTACCGGCAATCATTACATCTGTTGCGCGTTTAATCGCATCGACTAATGATTCACGGCAACCGTATAAATTATCAAATTTTGATTTGGTAACGGAGTCATTCACATTAATGGCAGGGAAAGCTAATTTGCCTTCTTTATGCATTTGGTACAGACGATGCACGCCTGTCGTAGTTTCTTCAGTCACACCAATAATTTTAGCTAAACGTACTGAGTACCAAGTAGCATCTACTTTTAGCTTGGCTTTAATTGCCTCAAATAAGCAAATTTCTTCTTCTGAAGTTGGATTGGCAATGACAGATAAATCTTTCTCAGCGCGTGTTCCAAGATGTAACAACAAGGTTGCATCACCGCCATCATCAAGAATCATATTAGTAAAATTTTTCTCACCGTTTTGGCCGTCAGTCCACTCAAATATACGATGGGTGTAATCCCAGTATTCAGTCAGCGTTTCACCTTTAATAGCAAATACTGGCGTGCCACCAGCCGCAATCGCAGCAGCCGCGTGGTCTTGTGTCGAGTAGATGTTACATGATGCCCAACGTAATTCAGCGCCTAGATCCTTTAAGGTTTCAATTAGCACAGCGGTTTGAATCGTCATGTGCAGGCTACCAGTAATGTAGGCACCTTTCAGTGGCTGAGCCTTTGCAAACTCTTCACGGATAGCCATTAAACCTGGCATTTCTGTTTCGGCAATAGCGATTTCTTTACGGCCAAAACCAGCCAAGCCAATATCCGCAATTACATAATCTTTAGCTGTATTTTCAACATCAGCAGTCACAGTATTCATTTTTCAATTTCCTTGAATGTGTGACCGGAGGGAAGGGGTTGTATCAAACTTGAGATGCTAACGCTGTTCTCACCCGTATCCCGTGCCCGGCACGGTTAATAATGGTAAGCGTCGTTAAGACATTTTCCGAGCCTGGGAGGCAATATCTAAATATAGCTCTCGCAACGCTCCTCGGAATCAGCAAATTATACGCGAATTTTTTTAGCATTCCAACAGTAAAAATCAACCTCTATTAGGCTATTTGCTACCAAACTTCATACTGGCTCCAAATTTCATTCACATCATTAATACCCCAAGCTGAGGGGTTTTCGTGACCAACGATAGAGTCTTGTTCATGCGGGTTTGATAAATCAAGCAATTCTATTTTAATGCGTGATTTTGATTTTGTTGAAAAGAACACCTTAATCAAGGGCGTCAATAAAGACTTAGGGCTTTGATCGATTACCACGGCTAATCTTCCAGACTTAAGCTTAACCATCGAGCCGACCGGGTAAATACCCACACTTTTTACAAAAGCCTTAAACACCCTGTCATCAAAATGCTCCACCCATTGCGCCATGCGCTGCAAGGAAACACCAGGCTCCCAACCCTCTTTGTAGGGGCGATTAGAGGTAATGGCATCATATACATCGCAGACGGCGCCCATTTTGGCAAACAAGCTGATTTCGTGGTCTTTTAACTGATGCGGATAGCCCATTCCATTTATTTTTTCATGGTGATGTAAACATACATCTAACACTACTTCATCCAAAATATTGGCTTGCAATAACATTGCGTGCCCACGCTCAGGATGCAACTTAACCAAGTTAAATTCTTCTTCAGTTAGTGTACCTGGCTTGTTCAGCACCTCCATAGAAATTCCAGCTTTGCCTATATCATGTAGTAAGCCCGCCAAACCAGCCTGCTTAACATCTGCTTCAGATAAATCCAATTCTTTGGCCAGCGCCACCATAAGCGCGCATACCGCCACCGAATGCATATAGGTGTATTCATCTTTATTTTTAAGGCGCACTAGACTAATAAGCGCACCTACATTTCGATCTACTGAGTCCGCAATTTCATCCACCAACTGCATGGCTCCCTCAACGCTGACGGCCTTACCCATACGTGCATCATGAAACATTGAGGCAACCGCTTTTTTTGACGCATTAATCACGCGCTTAGCCTGCGCATGCTCTGCGGCAGCAGAGATTCTAGCTGGTTTTTCTACGGGAATTTGGGTGGGGTTTACTTCGGTCAGCACTTCAACCGCTGGTGACAATGGCGTCTTAATCGCAACTTCCAGCTCAGCGACATCTAAACCTTTATTGGTATCAATGACAACTTCTTGAATAATGCAGGTTTGTAGCATTTTTAAATCAGCAACATCATCTAGTTTAAAAGCTTTCTTCCAGAAAGGATGGTCTATCCAAGGACCTTTCAGCTCTTGGATAAACATCCCTAAACGCACTTGTTTTGTAGATACAACTTTCAACATTTTTCATCACCACAATATAACTACAACTCAGCTATCATTATAGCAATGATACCGTCGAATCGATGCCTCTAAATAGACGCCCTTAATGCAGCCGCTTTGTCAGTTGCTTCCCAGGTAAATTCTGGCTCATCGCGACCAAAGTGACCATAAGCAGCAGTTTTTGCATAGATGGGGCGCAATAAATCCAGCATTTTAACGATGCCTTTAGGGCGTAAATCAAAATGCTCCAGCACTAATTGTTTCAATACTTCATCGGAAACTATACCTGTTCCATAAGTTTCAATCATGATGCTAGTAGGATGTGCCACACCAATGGCATAACTCACTTGCACCAAACAACGTGAAGCCAAGCCAGCCGCAACAATATTTTTAGCGACATAACGACCAGCATAGGCCGCGCTACGATCGACTTTTGAAGGATCTTTACCAGAGAAAGCACCGCCACCATGTGGTGCGGCGCCACCGTAAGTATCCACAATGATTTTCCGACCAGTTAAACCGCAATCACCTTGTGGGCCGCCAATGACAAAGCGTCCAGTTGGATTAACTAAATATTTAATCTCGCCTTTAATCAACTCTTTTGGCAACATCGGCTTGATGATTTCTTCAATAACCGCTTCACGAATTGCTTCTAAAGTCATTTCTGGCGCATGCTGTGTAGATAACACCACAGTATCAATTTTGTATGGCTTGCCATCGACATACTGAACAGTTACTTGCGATTTGGCATCAGGACGCAACCACGGTAAACGACCATCTTTACGCAACTGCGCTTGGCGCTCCATTAAACGGTGGCTTAGCCAAATTGGCAATGGCATCAGTTGTGGCGTTTCGTCCACCGCATAACCAAACATCAATCCTTGGTCGCCAGCGCCTTGGTCAAGCGGGTCATCATTGGCGTTATCAACACCTTGGGCAATATCAGGCGACTGCTTGTCATAAGCAACTAATACCGCACAGCCTTTATAGTCGATGCCATATTAAGTGTTGTCGTAGCCGATACGTTTAATGGTTTCGCGTGCGACTTTGATGTAGTCAACATTGGCTGTGGTAGTAATTTCACCCGCCAATACGATTAAACCAGTGTTGGCTAAAGTTTCAGCAGCAACGCGAGCAGTTGGGTCTTGGGTTAAAATAGCGTCTAGTATGCTATCGGATACTTGGTCAGCAAGTTTGTCTGGGTGACCTTCAGAAACAGATTCTGAGGTAAAAAGATATTCTTTCATTGTGCGCCTTGAAAATAATCATCATAAAAATTGAAATGAATTCCATACTAAAGGCTGAAGCATGTTCATCAAGTCAACATCGAACTGACAATTCTACCTAATTAACTAAAAGTTAAGCATAAAAATTTGTAATTAACTGTAATCAATCCACATCATCAATTTATAATGGGCAGATGGAAATAAACTTTACAAAAATGCACGGCGCGGGCAATGACTTTATGGTCATAGACGCCATCAATCAATCGGTTCATTTAACGCCACAGCACATTCGAGCCCTTGCACATCGCCAGTTCGGGGTGGGCTTTGATCAGCTTTTACTGGTTGAAACTTCTACGATTGCTGATTTTAAATATCGTATTTTTAATGCGGACGGTAGTGAAGTGGCGCAATGCGGCAACGGTGCACGCTGCTTTGTGCGTTTTGTGGTTGACCAGCATTTAACCAATAAACGCGAGATCAACGTTGAAACTGCCAGCGGCATTATTACGCCTAAATTAGAAGAAAATGGTCTGGTAACCGTAAACATGGGCGCACCTAAATTTTCTCCTGACGAAATTCCCTTTATTACGGATGTCGTATCTAATGCTTACTCACTCGAAGTGGGCAATCAAAACGTCACAGTTTCCGTCATTTCTATGGGCAATCCACATGCAGTACAAATTGTGGATGACGTAGAAGTTGCGCCAGTGGCCACGCTAGGCAGACAAATTGAGTTGCATCCACAATTCCCAGAACGGGTGAATGCTGGCTTTATGCAAATTATTGATGCGCATCACATTAAACTAAGAGTCTTTGAGCGCGGAAGCGGAGAAACGTTAGCCTGTGGCACGGGGGCATGCGCAGCGGTAGTGGCTGGCATCCAATTAGATCTGCTGGAGTCACCAGTGCGCGTTTCTGCGCGTGGCGGTGAGCTGCAAATTGCATGGTTGGGTGGCACCACACCCGTCATGATGACTGGTCCCACAGAGAACGTATTCACTGGCACAGTGAGAATATATTGAGTGATGCTACGTTAAAAACGTGTCACTAATTTTAGAGTAAATAGCTAATAAGCAACCAAAAGGACAAACATGCAGCAAGATAATCAAGCACTAAATACCACGGTTTCAGCAGACCAAGTCAGTGAATTTTTACGCAGTCATCCTCACTTTTTTGAAGAGCATGCGAGTTTATTGTCAGAAATTTTTCTGCCCAGCCCACATGGCAGCGGTGCTATATCATTGGCTGAGCGCCAACAATTAGCGCAACGCGATAGAATTCGTGTCTCAGAAGTCATGCTGGCGCAACTCATTGAGTTTGGTGAGCAAAACGACGTCACCAGCAAAAAAGTGCATCACTTTAGTCTCAAGTTAATAGAAAATCAAAACCTTGGCAATCTACAACATCTAGTTTCGATCAGTATGCAGCAAGACTTCTCTGTCACGCAGTCAGCCATGCGTGTTTGGTTAAACCCCAGCGATAGTGCCACAGCACAAGATCCCGTTTTTGCCCCAGTAAGTGACGTTTTTAGCGACTGGGTGATCACTTTATCCGAGCCTTTTTGCGGTGAAAGATCAGCGTTAGACGATGTATTGTTGGCACCTAATCTACAATCTTTTGCCTACATTCCGCTTTACAAAGATACTGATATAAATCACCCCTTCGGTGTGTTGATTCTTGGTTCAGAAGACCAGCAACGCTTTAAAGCTGACGCTGGTAAAATGTACCTTAAACGTATAGGTGAACTGGTGAGCGCAGAGTTAGCCAACTATTTATAAGTTTCCTTTAGGCAGTTTTAAAGTTTAAAAATGTGACTCATCTTAACGATTATCTTCAGCATTTAACTTTTGAGCGCGGCCTAAGCACGCTCACCTGCAAAAGTTATACCAGAGATATCAAGCTATTAGAGTCTTTGGCTGGAGATACCGCCTTAGAGCTTGTACAAATCACGCAAATTAGGCGTTACATTGCTACGCTACATAGTCGTGGACTGAGCGGAAAAACCATTGCCCGCGCGCTTTCTGCATGGCGTGGGTTTTATGACTACTTGATTCACCATAAAGGTTTTAGCCAAAACCCTGTCATCGGTTTACGCGCACCAAATACCGCTAAAACCTTGCCGCAAGCGCTTTCAGTGGATCAAGCCGTTAAGTTTGTGGACATTAAGGGTGACGGACTGCTTGAACAACGCGACCATGCCATTTTGGAGTTGTTTTATTCTTCTGGCCTGCGTTTGGCCGAGTTAGTCAATTTAGATATTGAGAGACTGGATTTTTCTGAAGGCACAGTAACGGTTACGGGTAAAGGCAGTAAAACCCGCATTGTGCCAATGGGTGGTCATGCCATGAGCGCAATTCAAACTTGGATAGAATGCCGCGCACTAATTCCAATTTCCGAAAAAAATCCTAATGCGGTGTTCATCACACGGCAAGGGCGCAGAATAACGCCGCGCGCGGTGCAATATCGCATAAAAATATGGGCCATTAAACAAGGCGTTAACATAGACATGCATCCACATTTATTGCGGCACAGTTTTGCCACGCATGTGCTGCAATCTAGCCAAGATTTACGTGCTGTGCAAGAAATGCTAGGCCATGCCAACATTCGCTCCACGCAAGTGTATACGCACCTTGATTTTCAGCATTTAGCCACGATCTACGATAAGTCGCATCCACGAGCCCTAAAAAAATAGCAGCAACATAGCAGCGGCTAATGTTTAGCACCTAAAGTTAAAGCAATGAAAATATTTTCAAATAATACCTTACTAAAATACCCTGTTATTATGGCAAAATAGTCATTCTAATTTTTTATCATGCAAAGGATTCAACTATGGAACACACCCTACCAGCCTTACCTTACGCAAAAAACGCATTAGTACCGCACATTTCAGAAGAAACATTTGAGTATCACTACGGCAAGCATCACCAAACTTACGTGACAAACTTAAATAACCTGATTAAAGGCACTGAGTTTGAGGATCTAAGTTTAGAAGAAATCGTTAAGCAATCATCAGCCGGCATCTACAACAATTCAGCACAGATTTGGAACCACACATTCTTTTGGAACTGCATGAAACCAAATGGCGGCGGCGCTCCAACCGGCTCATTGGCTGAGGCTGTCAATGCAAAATGGGGCGCATTTGACGAATTCAAAAAAGCATTTCAAGCTTCAGCAGTGGGCAATTTTGGTTCAGGCTGGACATGGTTAGTGAAAAAAGCTGACGGCTCAGTAGACATTGTAAACATGGGCGCAGCCGGCACACCGCTCACCACTGGCGACACTGCATTATTGACCATTGATGTCTGGGAACACGCTTACTACATTGATTACCGCAATGCGCGCGCTAAATTCGTAGAGGTATTTTTAACTTCTTTAGCTAACTGGGATTTCGCCAGCGCTAACTTTGCCAGCTAAGCTTCTAATATTATTTCTGCCGAATAAATACGTAACTTTTGAAAAGTAGATAATATTAAATACGTAACTCACTAATCTAAATTTAGTTATGTAACTCAAAAAGCCTTAGGGGAAACTCTAAGGCTTTTTTTATTTGGATGACCCGTCTGTTACATGAGTAATGTCGGTTGGAGATTTATGCAATATTCAGATTAGAAGGGATTTACTTAAACGCCCCTCCATTTGCCTGCGGCCATAGACCTAACCAGTGCGCGCCATGAAAGGAAGGTAAGGACAAATTCAATTAATCATCCGCGCTCCAAGGGGCCTTTATTAGCGCCACGTCATCATACCAGTTTAAACCCTGTTTCACGTTTTGCTGAACACGTCGCAGCGCTTCATAGATTTGATCTCTTACAACTTTTGAATCTGAAATTGTCATATTCCATTCCGAAAGCCAGAAATCCTTATGTTGCAACTTCAACACGCGCTGACATGCAGCTTTAACGTCATATTCATTAGATAAATCCATGTCTTCAAGCAGACCTACCATGACGTCGTAACAGTCAACTAGGCTTATGGCCTCTTTATATAGGCGAATATCGCTTTGTATTGGCTTTGGCAGGCATGCCGCTTTTAATTCAACCTCAGTTTACCGATCTGGTTTGGCTGTTAAGCCGTAGGTATGGTGGAGTAGCACGAGGCTAGTACTTTTACTACAGCCTCGTTGGGCGTCTTATGCGAAGCACTTGACATTTACTCTTTGTGCCCTTGTTTGTTAGATCCAAAGATGGTTCAGCATTAGGTTAAATGGGTTAATGTAAACTCTCAAGGCGTTCAGCAAGCCATACCTTAATAATGGATTGTCGAGTTACCCCAAGCTTTCCAGCTTCTCGGTCCAGGGATTCAATCATCCAAGTTGGAAAGTCAACATTCACGCGTTTTTGTTCCTGTAAAACACGTTTTGCCTTTGTTAAATCTAGCGAGCTAGTAATGTCAATATTTTCGTCAAACTGTTGCTCAAAAACTTTAGCTTTCATATAGCGCCACCTCCTCTATGCGTGAACGACGAACTGAAATCAATCTAACGTTTACACCTCTATAGGTAATAACAGCCGACCAAAACTTCGCATCAATCATTCCTATTATTAAGTATCGCGGTTCATCTTCTGTTTTTGCTGGAATTTCCAAAAGTCTTGGGTCGTTCCATAAATCTTGAGCATCAATAAAGTTGATGCCGTGTTTAAGATGATTAGCTTGACTCTTTGTTTCGTCAAATTCAAATGTAATCATGGTATACAAAATATACCTTTTTTATACTTAAATCAACTTCTTTTCAAGTGTGGCTTAAAATTTCATTTCAGAGTCAACTGGCTGGTATTGGCCGAGAGTGTCGATCAGGCTTGGTATTTCACGTAGCAGATGTTGACTAAATAATACGAAATGATATAATTCTTACTTATTACAAATTTGTAAGGAATTTATATGCTAGCGCAGGCCACTATGACAAGCAAAGGGCAAACCACTATCCCTAAAGAGATTAGAGATAGTTTAGGCTTGCAATCACAAGATAAATTGCACTTCGCTTTACTCAGTGATGGCACTGTGATTATGAGAGCTAAAAAGAGAGGCATTGACTCATTGGCGGGTATTTTGCATAAAGCCGATAGCACGCCCATTAGTATTGAAGAAATGCTGCGTCCATGATTGGGCTAGATACCAACGTGCTAGTACGTTATGTGCTGCGTGATGACGAGAATCAATTTAAGTTAGCAAGTCAATTGATTCAACAAAGTATCAAACAAAATCAGATAATTGTTATCCATTTGCTCGTTATCCAAGAAACTGA
The DNA here is from genome assembly GCA_903846555.1 of uncultured Pseudomonadota bacterium. GTDB lineage: Bacteria > Pseudomonadota > Gammaproteobacteria > Burkholderiales > Methylophilaceae > Methylotenera. Next base: position 794 of record CAINBI010000096.1, on the reverse strand, counting down.
GTGGGTTTTGCGCTCTGTCGCTAAAAGAAATAAAGCCGAAATAATCTATCTCTTTAAATCATTGCTTGAAACAGCCAAAGTGCTGATTGAGTCAGAAGATATACTGGAGCAGGCTTTACTATCATTTGAAAACAGTAATGCAGGTTTTTCTGATTGCCTGATGATTGCACAATATCGCCATATGGGTTGCAATCACATGGCAACCTTCGATCGGAATGCGGCTAAAGTTGAAGGTACATTGTTGCTTGGCTAGACCACCTAGTGAAAGGAAAATGCAACTATTAGTGCATTTAGATTAGATCTTAGAAACAGATTAGCTAAGGACTGGAAATCCGTATTTCGCGATTATTATCAATCATGAGTCCATAGGGGGTGAATTATTCTGGCAGTAGATTCACTTGAAATTGACCATTTTCCAAAACACCCCGCTCTATATTTCCGTCGATATTGCGAAGCAAAAACTTTGGATTATTGGGGTCTGCTTGATAAAGGGCTATGCCTTGAGATATGTTCAGTTTGACGCCTTTAGTTTTAAATACCTCTAATGCACGTGCCAGCGCCATTTGACCCTCAAGAATGTTTTTCTTAACCGTTTCAGGACTTGGAAGTTCAGTGACTATAGTGACCGCACCAACTGTAACTGTAGTTAATTCTTTAAGTGGGGTATTCAGCTAAATGCTGTGCTTATCCTCGCCAAGGGAGAGATGGCGCCAAAATATCCAGAGATGCAGGCGCTTTATTACGAAGATTGGGTGGTGCGGCGAACCCCTGCTTCACATTTTTAGGCTTGGGGT
>CAINBI010000095.1 GCA_903846555.1 uncultured Pseudomonadota bacterium | reverse complement strand
TTGATTATGATGGCAAGCAATCAGGCAGGTAACGCCGAAATATCAGAAACAAGTGCAGACTTTGTATTGTTACGCGATGCCATGACGGACGTAGCGGTAGAATTGGCGCAAGCCATTGTCCGCGATGGCGAAGGTGCAACAAAATTCATGACAGTACGCATTGAAGGCGGCCGCGATGAAGCTGAATGTCGTAAGGTTGCCTATGCAATTGCACATTCACCATTGATTAAAACGGCCTTTTTTGCATCCGATCCTAATTTAGGCCGCATTCTGGCCGCCATTGGTTATGCTGGAGTTGAGCAGCTAGATGTTAACGCGCTAAAACTGTATTTAGGTGAGGTATTAGTCGCTGAAAATGGCGGTCGTGCCGTCGCATATTTAGAGGAGCAAGGTTCTGCGGTAATGAAAGAGCCTGAAATTTTGGTGAGGGTAGACTTGGCTAGAGGCAGCGCAAGTTGCACCGTTTGGACTTGTGATTTTTCTTATGACTATGTCAAAATCAATGCAGATTATAGATCTTGATTCATTAGCACACTTGCCAGAAAATCAGGTTACTCATGCCGCTGTAGGCGTTATTCAGCGACATGATGGCTTTGTCTTGTTGGGTGAGCGGTCAGTAGGTAAGCCTTGGTCGGGCTACTGGGAGTTCCCTGGCGGTAAGATCGAGCAAAACGAAACGCCTGAACATGCACTAAACCGAGAGTTGCAAGAAGAGCTTGGTATTACCGTCATGTCATGCTATCCATGGCTGACACGCTCGTTTGATTATGCCGCCAAGTATGATGCGGCGGGGCAATTGGAGTCGCCCGCTAAAACAGTCAAGCTACATTTTTTTATTGTAACCGAATGGGAAGGCGAGCCATCTGGTTTAGAAAACCAAGCCCTTAGCTGGCAAAATCCTGAAAGTGTCGATGTTAGCCCCATGTTGCCAGCAAATGTGCCAATCTTGACCGCGCTTAACTTGGGGAAAGTGTTTGCCATTAGTAATTTGAGTGAATTGGGTGAGGCTTTATTTTTTGAGCGATTAACCAACGCTTTAGATCATGGTTTAAAATTGATTCAAATTAGGGAAAAGCAACTGTCAGCAGCAGAATTAACTTTGTTTGCTGAACGTGTGATTGAGCTTGCCAGTCCCTATGGTGCAAAGGTGCTAGTGAATTCAGACCCATATTATGCAGGTGCTAAGCTGAATTTAAAAGCAGACGGCATACATTTTACCAGAGCAGATTTAATGCAATTGCAAGCCAAACCGCCAGGCTTGGTGTGCGGTGCCTCTTGTCATAATAGTCAAGAGTTAGCGCAGGCCGCTGCACTTGGTTTGGATTATGTCATGCTGTCGCCTGTGCAGGCGACGCTGAGCCATTTAGAAGCTGAGCCGCTAGGCTGGCAAGTTTTTCATGATTTAATTATGGATTATGCATTGCCAGTGTATGCGCTGGGCGGCATGCAGGTTAGTGATTTGCATGTGGCTAGATCGCATGGCGCGCATGGTGTTGCGATGCAGCGCAGTATTTGGCTTTAATTATCAATTGGTTTGAGATGGCCTAATGATTTCAAAGCTTCTTTAGTTAAGGTGCCTCAGCAGCGGATTGCACCCTTACTGTAATACTTTGCTTAAACTCAACTTTACTTTTGTTCTTAAAGTTAAGTACAAAAGTGACATGCTCACCTACTGTCAGCGGTTTTTTTAAGTCGAACAACATCAAATGAAAGCCGCCGGGCGCCAGTTTGTAAGGCTTGCCTGCGGTCAGTGACAATGTATCTATCATGCGCATTTTCATAATGCCGTTTTGCATGGTCATATTATGAATTTCAACACTTTTAGTCACGTCACTTACTACGCTCGTCAGTGTGGTGTCTTTTGCGCTTAAAAGAGTCAAGTAAGCAGCGCCGACCTCTTGTCCAGGGTTGGTCGCACGCACCCAAGCATCTGTTATTGACACAGTGTTTTCAGCGGCTTGAGCGCTTGTTAACATAGAAAAAGTGCAGTTAAGCGTGAGCAGAAAAGCGAAAGTGTAATGAAATTTTTGTAGTTGTAAAAACTTAAGCATGAGGGTTGTACTTAGTAAATTCTAGTCTGCGTAATCGGTGGCAGAGTTAAAAAAGCGGCCTAAAATATCGGACTTGTTATTGCTCAGGAAAGTGCTCGGAAAATTCATCAGGTTTAACTGTTTCTGGAATCGCATATTGTTCGCTAGCCCACAAACCTAGATCAATCAATTTACAGCGCTCGCTACAAAAGGGCCGAAAAGCATTGCTGGGCGCAAACTCCGATAACTTATTGCAGTTAGGGCAAGGAACTAAACGTTTTTTAGGAGTAAGCATAAATGTCTATTAAATAGCGGTATATTGAGATGAGGTGCCCATGAATTGGCCAGGAATGTTTAAACGAGTCAATAAGACAGTGCTAAATACTAATGAAGCTTTGGGGGTATACGCGATTATAAGTTGCACAGCGTTAGTGAGAATTTAACGTCTTCTTCATATTTCTGTGGTTTTTGTGAGTATTCAAGGGCGTTAAATCGAATGTTGATGGCATATTTATTGGCGCTGACTTCAGGAAAGCAACTCACATCATCGGCCACTTCAATTCGCAACATTTGCGCTGGTTTAGCACCGCCAAGCATTTGTTGATAGGCGCCACTATAGGCGACTAATTTAGTGGTGATGCCGCTGCCACGTAAAATACGTAAAATAATTACAATGGCTTGTTGCATGGGCAATAGCGGCTTGAGCCAAGCATCAAAATCTTGTCTGCGCCTAGCCTCACCAAGGCCCAGCCAGTAATGATAAGAAGGTACGTCAAATTCGCATACGCCACCTGGAATACCCGCACGCTGCTTGATGCTCATCAGCCATTCGTTTGCACGTAATGTTTGGCCTAGCTTAGTCGTTTCGGCTCGCAATGCCGTTGAGGCCACATCAATTTCATTGAGGATAGTGTCTAATGTGTCTGCTGCGATGCTGGGGTTGCCTATTAGCTGGCTCATCACCGCTCTTTGGTGATCCAGCTCTTGTAATAAATCTAATTTAAGTTCTGCACGATCAATCACATCCAAAATTTGTAGCAGCGTGAGTAGGGCGCAGTGGTGGTGAAATTCGTGACCAGCTTCTACGTTATGCAAAACTTTTGCAAATAAATCCTCAACACGCAGCAATGTGCGTATGCGTTCATTAAAAGGATAGTCGTAGCTTGGCATGGTTGATTAAATTTCTAGCCAAAGATGCACTGTGTTGATCATTGATTGGCTTACGGATTAAAGTTGAGCTGAATTATCAAAGTTATTGGCTAACTATGCAAGTTTTAATGAAATTTTTATGAATTGTAGCGACTTTTTCTGTCAAATCTGCAAGCGACCCATTATTTTCGATGACTTCATCTGCACATTCAAGTCGCGTTGCCCGTGAAACTTGTGCCTCCATCATGGCTCTAACTTCTTGCTCGGTCATACTGCTGCGAGCCATCGCACGCTTTATCTGTAGACTTTCATCGCAATCAATCACTAATGTTTTATTGGTAACGCCATCGTAACGCTGACTTTCAAATAAAAGCGGCATGACTAATATTTGATAAGCGGGGTGCAATTTAGCTTCGTTTTCAGCCAGTTGCAGCAAAGCGCGGTCGTGGATAGCGGGGTGTAATAAGGCTTCCAGCTTAAGTCTTTCGTCAGCATTGTTAAAAACATGCGCACGTAGTTTAGCGCGGTTTAATTCGCCATCAGTGGTAATGAACTCGGCACCAAAAACACGGCTAATATCCGCGAGTATCGGTTGACCAGTTGCAGTGAGCTCATGAGCAATCACGTCAGCATCTACAATCGGTACGCCTAACAATGCAAATTGCTTGGCGGCTTCGCTTTTACCTGACCCTATGCCGCCTGTTAAGCCAATGATGAACATGGTGTGTGAAAAAGTAGGCCTTAAACTAAATAATAACTAGCGAGTTGTTGGCCTGAAAATAATGCAGCAATGCCCGCTATGGCTAAAAATGGCCCAAATGGCATCGGCACTTCCCGTCCGCGCTTAGCGAATGCAATTAAACTAATCCCGATGATAGCACCTAATACTGACGATAATAAAATAACCGCAGGCAATAACTGCCAGCCAAACCAAGCGCCAATGGCGGCGAGTAATTTAAAATCGCCATAGCCCATACCCTCTTTACCCGTGACCAATTTAAACAGCCAGTAGATAGACCACAATATAAAGTAACCAGCTACGGCGCCGATAACTGCTGACTTAATGTCGGTAAACCCAGTATTCAGGTTGAATAGTAGACCTAGCCACAACAGCGGCAGAGTAAGATCATCGGGTAATAGTTGCGTGTCAAAATCAATAAAAGTCAGTGCGATGAGTGCGAAAGTAAATACCCAAGCAAAAAGCGTGGTGCTGGTATAGCCAAACTTCCAGCTAACTAGACCAATTACAACACCGGTCAGCGCCTCAATGAGCGGGTAGCGCATGCTTATTGGGTTTTTGCAGTCGCTACATTTGCCTTTTAACACCATGTAGCTAATGACGGGGATGTTTTCTAAAGCACTAATCTTGTGGCCGCAATTAGGGCAGGCCGAACGAGGGCTTGCCAGTGTGTATTTGGTTGCATCTGGTACTTCTTTGCCTTGTAGCTCAAGGCAGTTGTGATGCCATTCGCGTTCCATCATTTTGGGTAGGCGATGAATCACGACATTCAAAAAGCTACCGACCATTAAACCTAAAACAACCGAAAGCGTAATGAATATGGTGTTATTTTGCTGTAATAAATTGGAAATATCAGTAAATGCGCTAAACATATATGCCCTTAATTTTGACTTAATTTTTATGTTGGAATATGTATTCTGTAAACTAAGTGCATCATCGCACCGTTAATTACTTGTGGCAACCTATGGATGTTTGATTATTGCTCAGGCCTTAATGTGACTGAATTTGAAAAAATCTAAACCCCAGCCTCTTGAAATTTAGAGGCATTGCCACAAACATTAAGGCAAATATTCTAATCAATATTATAATTACAGCACATCGCAAGAAGGAAATAGAATGACAGTCACCATTAATCAGCCAAACACAATTGAGCTTAACCACGCCGAGATTCATCACCCTGAGTGGGATGAGCCTATTATTTGCCGGGTTGAAGTGGATTTGCCTGCTTGGTTATCGCAATTGGCGGGCGGTCGTGACTGGGAGGTGTATTCAGAAGCGGAAGAAGAAAGCTGCGTCAGTTTTGCGATGCGTCAAGGCACTAAAGTCGATTCAAAGCTCGCAGAAGTCACCTTGTACCACAATGGCTATGCGCTAGTAGATGTGGAAGGTAAATCCCTTTTTGACGGTTCACTGACCGCTGGCACTAGCAACTGTGCACACTTGAGCTATTATCACGCTGATAGCGGTGAAAAGATCGTGCTTAATTAGGCTAATCTTTGTTCTGTAATACCTCCCTATTAAACGGCAGGGTTTTATTTAAGCATCTTTCAACACACAATTCTTGTGTTTAGTAGTTTCTAGTCACGGAAAATTGAGCCAGCGTCAGCATGGCTTGCTTGTAAGGTGAGTCTGCAAAATGTGCAATAGTCGCGCAGGCTAACTCACATTCTTGCTCAGCAATTTGACGAACGTGCTGTAGTGCCCCAGTACGCTCTACTGCGCTCAGTACGGCGGGCAGGTCATCTAGGCCACCATTTTCAATGGCTTTCTTGATGATTGTCGCCTCGCTATCATTGCCGTTGCGCATGGCGTATAGCAAAGGTAAGGTTGGCTTGCCTTCTGCTAAGTCATCGCCTAGATTTTTACCAATCTCAAGGGCATTGCCGCTTAAGTCAAGCACATCATCAATAAGCTGAAACGCAGTGCCAATGTGCATGCCGTATTGACTTAATGCTTGCTCATCGGCTGGGCTTGCTTGGCTGATAATTGCACCCAAACGCGTTGCGGCTTCAAACAGCTTTGCAGTTTTGTAATGAATCACTTGTAAATAGGCTTCGTCAGTAATGTCAGCATTATGCACATTGAGTAACTGTAAAACTTCGCCTTCAGCAATCACGTTGGTTGCATTGCTTAACACTTCCATCACACGCATATTTTGCACAGCCACCATCATTTGAAAAGCGCGTGAGTAAACAAAATCACCTACCAGTACGCTGGCAGCATTGCCAAAAAGCGCGTTAGCGGTATGCTGGCCACGGCGCTTGGATGATTCGTCAACAACATCGTCGTGCAATAAAGTGGCTGTGTGGATAAATTCAACCACAGCCGCCAGTTGGTGATGTTCAGGTCTTACTGGGCCAAATAAACCAGCAGAAAGTAGCACAAGAATCGGGCGTAAACGTTTGCCACCGCTGTTAATAATGTAATGCGCGACTTGATTAACTAAAGCAACTTCTGAATGCAGGGAGTGCTGAATAACTGCATTTACCGCGTCAATGTCATCGGCAATACAGGATTGAATTAAAGGAAGAGACACTATAGACTATACTCAAATTAAATTTACTGAAATTCTAGCATAATCAGCCTCGGCATAATTTTAAGAAAGTAGCTAATGAAGTCTAAATTGAATCCAATGTTGAAGTGTGTTGAAGTGGGCTGGAGGTAAGGAGCAGGAGCTCAAATATATTCACCCTGCATTGCCTAAAGTTTTTGATAGATACTTTGAGCCAATTGTTGGCGGGGTTCAGTCTATTTTTCAATAGGATTAAATAAGAAAAAATAATTAATGATAAGTCCGATGAGCTTATTAGCCTGTATCACTGCGTAGCTGAAAAAGATGAGAGATTTTTTAAAGTTATAGAGGATATAATCCATAACTGGAATCTGCTAGAAGAAATAACGTTTAACAATGGTGCCGAGTTGATTTCAATCTATCAAGATTTTTCAAAAAATACCATTTCACTACCGCAGCTTAAAATGAGAATTACCGAATTTATTATTTTTCATAATAAAGAATTTAATGGTATGTTCAGTAAGCAATTTAATTTTGATATTGAAAATTTTATTTACGAATTAAATAAATGTTTGTTAAATAAAATATCTAGGATGAAGGTCATAGAAGCTAGTCGGGGGGCGCTCCCTGAGAATGACATCCTCGAAAATATAGAAGGCGCAATCAAGGCTGCCTTTTACACTCACTTTCGACATATATACAACAATTTTGAAAAATATGGTGTTGAAAACAGCTTTCAAGCAGCAATATTTTTCTTCTTGATTAGCACTGATATTCAGGCAAGCGCAACCATGCTTCGGTCCGCTTAGATGTAACAGCGGCGGCGCGCAAAAGACGCGGCAGAATGATCTTCAAATTACTCCTCCGATTAAAGCGATACTGGTACTCGGCGAGA
>CAINBI010000094.1 GCA_903846555.1 uncultured Pseudomonadota bacterium | reverse complement strand
TTTGTCAATAATTCTTTGGAAAAGGTTATCATTGCTAGGCTTATTATAAGGATTGTAAATGCGTGTATTTTAAACGTGTTTTATTACGATTTTTGTGAATTTTTGAGGGATTTTGGAAATTTAATTTCTGAAAGTCTATAATATCCAATCGACTTTTCCTTCTTGACAAGCTGTATAGAGCCCTGCGCCTTCCATTTCGCCACCAATGGCTTCAGACTCTAGTTTTATTAGCGATTTTCGGTAGTTAATGTTATCTACTAATTTTTCACCGCTTAATATCAAACCAAACTCGACCTTATCACCATCCCAATCCAAGTGGGCGCTTTGTAGGTAATTTACTAATCTAGGAGAAGCATGAGGTTTGTCGCCACGCGGTACGATTTTGCCGTTTTTACCAACTCTTTGAGTTTCATAAAGCATCAATTGCTTGGATACTAAAATATCGCCGATAAATTGATCCTGTTCATTAACTCCAAAAGCGATCCCTACCATGATGACAGCATGAGGATTCAAAGCCATGATTCCTTTTTGTACGGCCTGCTGAGCTGCTCCCAATCCCACTGCTCCCATTTCCGATAGAGCCATGAAAATCTTCGAACCCTGAATCTCTCCCATATCACGGTAAACTCGACCATCTATGGTGATTGTTTTCGCTTTATTACCAGTAGCTTGCTCGAAAGCTTTGAGTACCGCCAAACTTTCAACTCGAGTAACAGTAATAATCAAAACATCGGCATTACCGGATTGTGAATTAGGCATAATGCTATTCCTTCAGTTATATATTTTAAAATTCCATGAACAAAAACAACCGCGATTTCATTCGTTGATCCCCTAGTCTCCCATGAGAAATTTGATTTTTGTAGGTTTAAAGTCTGTCTATAATTATCAAAATATTCGCCAATTTGGATTTGTTGGTGTTTCAACAAATGAAAGAATTAATTATTTAAATCAATTACACAATAACACTCACCCCATCAAAACTTAGTTTCAGCCGAATTTATATGTTTTGCGAAGGTATTCAATTATAACAGCTCGTAGCCGCGTAGGCTGAGTTAGACATAAGCATAACCACCTTGGAATGGGCAAAAACCATGACTTGGAAAGGTTTAGTCCGGTCATTATACTCGTGGAAACCACTTACCAAAAAGGTGTGCTGATGGCGAAGAAGGAATTTAACGCGCTTGCCAACAGAATAGATCGGGATGCATCATTGTCGAAATACTATTTGACCATCAGACCTCAAGCTTAAAGATGGGTTAATTGGGGGGGTATTTATTGCGAGTTGCCTAAGATAGATTTATCTCACTGTCCGCAATGGCCGGTGGGTAGTGCCAATTGGTTCGCTAGAATCGACTGACCGCTATATGTGAGTATGCTGCCATTCGGAAATCTGGATTGAGTGACAACTAAGGGTCGATTTTTGACAGTCGACTGTTCGTTAATTTGCTTAGTATGAATGACCGCTTTTGAGTAAATTAAAGTGACTGGGGTTCTACGCCAAAACCGCCGAAAATTCTGCCTCGCTGTTGGATAATGATTTTATAGGTCAAAATAGACTGATTTTCTCGAGTTCAGACATAGGTGTTAAGTCTTAAAAAAATAGCTAACTATTAGTTCTCAGTGAATAACCGTGGAAATAAAAATTCAATTGAGGCGCTACCAAAATGGAGTGATACGGTCCCTTTAGGTGTTGCCGACTGTAAGATACCGTCATTAATTAAACTTGAAAGCACCATGCGGGCA
>CAINBI010000093.1 GCA_903846555.1 uncultured Pseudomonadota bacterium | reverse complement strand
AGTCACAAACTGAATCTTCGCAAAAATTACAGGAAACATTGGGTAAGCTGGGAGAGCAAGTAGCTGGTGTGATTGGTCAAATTCAAGATCAATCTCGCGAGAATTCAACAGCGCAAGCTCATGCTGCAAGCAATCTTTCCACTCACGTAGAAACACTCATTGCACAGTTGGTGAAAACGAGTGGCGATTTGCAGACCAGTGTTTCGGCATTGTCTTCAGCGACCACAAGCTCCATTGAGCGCATGAATTCCGGTGCAGAGGTTCTGGCGATTGCTGCGGATGATTTTGCTAAGGCAGGTCAGAGTGTGGCTGGAACCATGAACGCCACTGCAGATGCTACTGGGAAAATTCAGTCTTCCGCACAGTCTCTAAGCTCTGCTACAGCATCCGTTCAACAGATGTTTACCGACTATCAGCGCACCAGTGATGCTTTAGCTGCAATGTTGGCTGACCTTAAGTCAACGGTGGAAATAGCTAAAAAAGAAGCGGGTTTAACAACTCAGCTTGTCAGCCAACTTAAGGCTGCCGCCGACCAGCTTGGGCAGGCGCAACTGCAGGCTGATTCCTATCTGCAGGGTATCAACAAAGTGCTAACAGAGTCACATCAAAGTTTTGCCAACGAGATTACTAATACCCTGCGGCAAGGTAATGGACAGTTTCAGCAGGAATTGTCACAGGCCGTTGGTTTGTTGCGCAGTGGCATTCAGGAGCTAGGCGATACCCTTGATGACCTGCCGAATAGGAAAGGTTAATAGATCGTGATTGGACTAAAACTCCCCGCCAGAAAACGCGCGCGCGATGAAGCGGAAAAGCCTTTTTGGATTTCATTCGCTGACTTGATGACAGCTTTGATGGTACTGTTTCTTGTTGCGGTTACAGTGGCTTTATTCGCCGTGACAGCAAAACCGCCAGACCCCGTTTCCGTGAAACAAGCTCAACGAGAGCGTGATATTCAAAAATTGTTGCATGAAATTGCCGATGCGACCAAGGAATACCCTGGCATTCGCGTGCGCGGTCACTCAATTGAGTTTGGCGATCAAGCTCTTTTCCCCACAAACGAGCACAAATTCCTTGTTGACAAAGAGCACCCTGCTCCAGACTCAAAGTTACGGAGCTTCGTATCCAAAGTTATATTAACTAAAGCAAATGATGCGCTCGGAGAAAAATGGCTCAAGCGTATTGTGGCCGAGGGGTTCGCGGATCAGCGTGGAACCTACATTAACAACCTCAATCTGAGCCTGCAACGATCCGAGCGCGTGCTTTGCGTATTGCTGGCCTCGTCAAAGTCAGTGACAGATCCATTGACAGAAGCTGACCGATTGCAAATTCGTGAATTGTTTCTGGTGGGGGGGTCTTCATTCAACGCACTAAAGGCGAGCCTAAAAGAGAGTCGCCGCATTGAACTGAGGTTGGAGTTTCTTGAGCTTGATGAAATTCGTCAACCCTCGCGCGATGCACCTTTAGACGATGCTGCGTGTCCTTTGGATTCAAGATGAGTGATCTTACTCAGCTCCAACTGGCTTTGGGGCGGACCTTCCGTGATGCACTGCCAGCTTCATTGGATTGGGAAAATTCAACGGCAATTAAACGTTTACAAGAAATCAACCAGCAATTGGATGGCGTATCCTCTGCGCCCCCTAGCGCATCCATAGCCCAAGTCATTGCGACATACCGTCAGTCCCATTTAGTGGCGAACTTTCGTGACAGGAAATATATCTGCTACGGCGCTGCAATGCGAATGCAGGATGGTTGGTGTATGTTGGGCGATGATAGGTTGCGTAGCGAGTTACTTGCCGATGTTGACCACATAGAAGATTGCAAACGAAGGTTCAGATGCTTTCAAGCCTTATTAAGCAGCTATTTCGCCTTTGCACGTTACGATGAGCAGACATCCGAAGTAGCGCAAGCTGGATGGGGAATATTACGCGACTGGTTGGCGAGGCAAAAAGTACAATTCCAGCGCGATGGCGAGAATAAGAAACTACGTTTGCCAAGCTGGTTCGCCATATTAACTAAGCATGAAAACCTGCTGACCAATAAACCTTGTGACCGTTATGGGGCAGATATGCTACGAGGTGATAACTCCAACCTTGAAGATGCAAGGCAAGGTTTGGGTATCCCTAGCGGCTCTTGGATCATTGAGGAAACGATACTTTCGCAGATTAAGGCAGCAGAGGCATTGGGCGACGAGCCATTCAAAGCACACATTGACCAGTTGCTCAAGCCTGTCCTAGGGCAAACAGAAGTGAAGGTTTCCGAACTTCTCATGCGTCGTGCGATTGCACTGTTGGTTAGCCGTTATACGCGCTGTGTGAGCAAGCCAGAACATCCAGCATTGCGTGATGCTGCGGTGGCCATTATTGGCAACCCTTGGTTGAAACGCACGGCATGGGATGCGTGGGTAAAGAGGGCTAGTAACCAGCCAGATGACGAAGCACGCGAAATGATCAACGGATGGCTCAAGAGGAGGTTAATTACAGACTTTTTCGCGGTGCTAAGTGAAGACGGACAGGTGGATCAACGCCGTCTAAAGTATTGGCTGCGCTTTGAAACAGTAATTGAGGATATTTGGTTAGTGCTTGGGCCAGAAGCTATGTGGAACAATAGTGAGCCTTATAAAGAGTTGCGCAAAAGAGCCTTTGGACGTTTACAGCGCCTCGAAAATGCCGGCCCATCAAATAACAATGCCTTCATTATGCGTATTGGGGATTGGTTGATTGTTGAGTTTGGCGTAACAGGAAACGCTTGCTATATTTATCCGCTGAACCCAGTCCCCTTTGATTTGCAAGGAAAGTCTATTTCTCGTTATAACTTAAGGAACAAAGATTTAGGGAAACCTCTCAACCATGTTGCAAATGGATGGGAATCCAATTTCGATCATGTTATTTGCCCAAAAGTTGGTTATTACCCTCAAGGTGCAATAACGCCTCGTCAAGTTAAGCAGGATTTCAATAGTTACCATATCCCAATATTTGGCAGTTCGTCAACAGCTACCTCATCAGCTTCACTCGAGCATGCAGTCAATAATAACAGCCATAATTTATCTTACGTTGAGCAGTATGTGAATAAGTTTGGCCTGAAAACCGAAGATAAGAGAGGTTCTGGCGGAGCATTTTGGGTATATACCACAAGGGGGGATTACCCAGAGGTTGATCGGAATTTGGAGTCGTGGAAGTTTGATTACAGGCCACAGCGTGGCTGGTATAGGGAGTGAGAATGGTCTGGCCTTTCGAGTCTACAAGTAAAGAAAACAACAGCTCATCTGGACACGTAGAGCTTCAAGCTCAATATAATGAAGCAGGTATATTATTTTCCAGTTTGTTCACAAGAACATCCGAGACGCCATCCAGGTTTGTTGGGCAAGCTGAACGATGGGCTTTACTTGAACAACTTGAAGAAGAGGGGTTTGCCGAACTAGACGGTGATAATCTACGATTGCCATGGGATTCGCTTTATCAGCTTTTGAAATCAGAGGATTATCAAGCCTCTATTTTTCTGCTTGGTCTGCCCCCGCTCGAAGATTGGCGACCAAAGTTGGAGAGCCGCGGCGGACTGACAGACACTAGCTTTTCAATCCTATTGGCAGGATGGATTGACTCGAATAACCGTCCAGCCCAAGGCAATGCCGATATTAAAGGGGCGGTTCTGAAGTGTGGGCAGAGAGAAATCCTGCTACCCGAAGCTGCATGGAAAACTGTGTGCGCATTGGGCGAGTTCCACCAGAGACCACAGGAACAGCGTAGCGTCGATAGCAACCGACATGTCTGGGCTGACATTCGACGTCATGCACTATCGGCTAATGCTGATTTAGCCAACTATCTACATAACACCGTGGTTATTACACCAGATAATTTGAACCTTGAACTGAGGAAAACTCAATTCTCAGACAGTAAAACTGTTGAGATTATTCCTGGCTTTGATGGCCAACCTACACGATGGCTGGAGATGTTTGATCGCTTTAATGCGGTACAAGAGTGTTATGAGATTCCTGATGGCGTTGGGTTAGTACATATTTTGCTGTCACCAGAAGCACAAACGGTACTGCGTGAGATTAAGCGCATGCCAGGGCGGCGAGTTGCGGGCGAACGAGCCGAGGCGTTTTTGCGTAACCCTATAGCTGTCTTAGGGCCTGATGCCGCTAAGGTACTTAATCCTGAGGAGTTCGAGCAGGCTAAGGACGCGGCTGGGATTTCTTATGCTAGATTTACGGCAAACGTGACCCGTGATTCTGGGGGATTCCCTGTCGAATGTACTTTACTGGTCGAAGAGTCAATTGCTGGCAACATAAGTAGCGAAACTTTGTCATTATCAGTTGATGGGGATTTACAAAAGTTCATTGATAAACTTAAGTCAAGGATCGCCCAAGGTGCGCAGTGTTGCTTCTGGTTAGGCTACGATCTGGAAATATTAGGTGATACGCCAGACCAACTTGCATTATTAGAGTCTGCACTGAGTGATTTGCACAGGAAGCAGTGGTTTAGTGCCGCTGAAGTGTTTGATCTATCTCGGTATGCTGACGGGAAAATCGAAGGGATTGGCGAAGAGCAACCCTATTATTCAGCATTCATTGCGCGCAAGAACGATGAGTCAAGCTGGTTCCCCGACAACATTGTGTATGGCTTTAGTTTTATTCCTGATAATGAAACAGAGTCTGTTGATTTGCCTCTTACCGAGGAAGGGTTAAAAAAACTCCAGCGAGAGTGTGATCAGGCAAAATCTGAAGGGCTGGCGAGCTTTGAACACCCTGGCTGTCCAAAACCAATCCCTGTCGCAGAAGCGGAAGTGATGATTTCTATCATCGGTGATGCAAAACAAGATATTGGTAAAGGCAAGAGACCAAAGGCTCTGGATAAAAAAACTCGTAAGGGGTTAATTCTCAAGCCCAATATCGTAAAGGTGGATTATGAAGAGCGGCGTGGGATGCTTACTATGCCAGCAGGCAATCAAGCCAAGTTACCTAACTCACTAAAAGATGGGATTACGCTGAAGGCTCATCAACTGTCTGGTGTTGCATGGTTGCAGCATTTGTGGACTCTGTCTCCACATGAATGCCGTGGGGCACTGTTAGCTGATGATATGGGTCTGGGTAAGACACTTCAATTGTTGACTTTCATTGCCAAATGCTTAGAAGAAGATCCTGCTGCAGAGCCATTTTTAATTGTTGCTCCTGTGTCGCTACTTGAAAATTGGCAGGAGGAGATGGATAAATTCTTCAATCCAAATACTTTTCCATTACTTACTCTTTACAGCGTGGATCTTGCCCGTCTGCGCACCCCAAAAGATACCATGGATGATGGTTTGGTTGGAATTAACCTGCTACGCCGTAATTGGTTAGGTAACGCAAAGGTGGTTCTGACGACATACGAAACGTTACGTGACTTAGAGTTTACGATGGCGGCTCAGAAATGGTCGTCAGTGATATGTGACGAAGCACAGAAAATAAAAAATCCGAATGCGATGATGACGCGGGCAGCTAAAAAGCAAAATGTCCGATTCAAAATCGCCTGTACAGGTACGCCAGTTGAAAATAGTCTAGCTGACCTTTGGTGTTTATTTGATTTTGTACAACCAGGGTTACTGGGAGCACTCAACGAGTTTGGATCGACCTACCGCAAGCCTATTGAAGCTGAAACTGAAGAACAGAAGCAGCGCGTAGAAGAGTTAAGGTCGATCATTGAGCCGCAATTGCTACGCCGCCTCAAAGCAGATGTTGCCAAAGATTTGCCATCTAAAACTATTGTTGAAACTTGTCGGAATTTACCGCTTTCTGAGCGGCAACGTACCTATTATGCCCATGCGATAGCACAGCACCGCCAACAATCGGCTGAAGGTGTTGGGCTAAAGAATCATCTTGGACTTTTGCAGTACCTGCGCCGTGTCTGCGCCGATCCTCAACCAATGGGACAGCTTTCTAATTTGGCTATGCCTTTACTTGAAATTGAAGAGCACTCCCCGAAAATGAAATGGTTATTGGCTGAGCTGCTAAAAATTAAGTCGCAAAATGAAAAAGTGATTATTTTTTGCGAGCTACGGGATGTGCAGCGTTTACTGCAACGATCAATATTAGAACGGTTTGAATTTTCGGCAGCTATCATCAATGGTGACACTTCGACAAACAGTAAAAGCACGGAAAGCCGCCAGAAACAGATTGGTGGTTTTCAGGGAAAAGCAGGTTTTGGAGTAATTATCTTATCGCCTCTAGCGGCAGGGTTTGGCCTCAATATTCAGGCTGCAAATCATGTTATTCACTATACGCGCACATGGAATCCTGCAAAGGAAAATCAGGCCACTGACAGGGCATATCGTATTGGTCAGAGTAAGGAGGTTTTCGTTTATTGCCCGTTGGTCGTGGCAGAAGACTTCACTACTTTCGATGCTAAACTTAATGCTCTGCTCAAGTGGAAAGATGAACTGTCTGGTGACATGCTCAATGGTGTAGGCGATTTGTCTGGTAATGATTTTGGTGATTTGGAGGCTCCAGGTGGCAAAGTTATATTTGATAATGAGCCTTTCGTAGCTACAGATTTACCATTGATGATTCCCAATGTTTTTGAGAGGTTTTGCGCTGCGTTGTGGAATAAACAGGGATATACAACCTATCTGACGCCAGTCACTGGTGATGGTGGCGTGGATGTGGTGGGAATTAAGGGTGGAGTTGGTGTGCTGATCCAGTGCAAGAGCTCGTCTATTAATGGCCAGGCACTTGGATGGGAAGCGGTCAAGGATGTGGTTGCAGGAGCTGCTGCATATGAGATGAAACACTCTGGAGCGGTTTTTCAGAAAGTTGCGGTAACGAATCAGTTCTTTAATGGTTCTGCAAAAGGACAGGCAATTCTAAATAATGTTGAATTGATTGATTATTGCGCTCTTGAGGATTTGCTGAAAAAATATCCTGTACACAAGAGTCTTATTCCGTAATGGAGTATGTCGCCATCTTTGTTATTTATAAGTTGTGATTAGATCGTCCCGTCAGGGACAAAGCTTTGCAACGTCAATGAGTACTTTCGGCCAAGAGCCGCCCCTCACATATTGACCGAGGTTATTCCAAATAGGCGCAACCTAACCTCGTATAATCTTTGCAGTGCGCAATACGATTGCACATAACTATGAAAGAATCTCGAAAACAACATTCAGAAGGTGCCTGCTATGGATTACATCGAAATTCCAAGACTTAGACTTAATAGAGCAATAAGGCACCTCAATGAGTTTATGCAAGAGGAAGATAAATATCTAGCAACTAATCCGTTTGCAACATTTACCGAACGCTATACTGATAATGGAAATGAATGTCTAAGGCTTGTTTTTAAGGTTCATCAAGAACCTCCAAAGGCCCTTGGAGTAATCGCAGGAGATTGCATACACAATTTACGAGCCATTCTGGATAATATAGCTTGGAGTCTTGGACAAGCCTTTCCGCCAACTGACCCAAAAGCGAAAAGTGACAGACTATCTTTCCCTATTTGCGATTCAAAACAAAAGTATCAAGAAAGACTTCAACATCCCGATTGGAAAACAATCAATAGCTTCCCTGCTGCAGCGCAAGAATTGATAGAGAGTTTGCAGCCTTATCACTCGACTATGTATGCACACCGAATCTCAGTCCTTAATGCTCTCTGGAATGCAGATAAACATAGGTCTCCTGACTTAGTGGGAGGTGCAAGCAGCGGCATAAGGCAAAGTTACAACTTTCAACAGCCTTCAAGTTTAAGTGCAGGCCTGTATATTCAAGACGGTAAAGCATTTGGTTATGGAACGCTTCCCGATGGTGGTGTTCCTCAGGGAGCTAAAGTTGAACTCCTCGATGTTCAGTTATTATTTCAAGAGAACGGGCCAGCATCTGGATTTATAGTTCGAGGTCTACTGTATGAGCTTATTCAAATAGTGAACCAAGAAATCATTAATAAATTTGAGCCAATATTCCCCGCAGTTGAAGAATGACATCCGCAATGTATCTTAGCAGAAGGCCACCAAGTTCCGCTTCGGGTCGATGGCAGTCTGTGGCTGGTTAAATTTGGCAGGCAGCTATGGGGATTTAGCCGCCATATATCCTTAATTGGCAAACTCTTCTTGGTGGCTAGAATTATTCAATCATCTATGCAAAATAGTATGCTGTAACGCAGAGGCTCAAAAAAACTAAAATTAGTAAATCAATTTAAGCTGGCATTTTCTAATTTAGTTCTTTTCTAAGCGTTAAAGCCCATTAACTTAAATAATCAATAATCAAAGGCGCATGATCACTAAAGCGCTCTTCTTTATACACGCTGGCTGAAACAGCCTTTGCCGCGATGCCAGGTGTAGCAATTTGGTAATCTATACGCCAACCTACGTTTTTCGCCCACGCTTGGCCTCGATTGCTCCACCAGGTATAACATTCGTCAGTGGTGTTGGGGTGCAGTTTACGGTAGACATCTACCCAGCCAACCTGATCAAACAACTCCGTTAGCCATAAGCGCTCTTCAGGTAAAAATCCTGAATTCTTTTTATTGCCTTTGTAATTTTTTAAATCAGCTTCTTTATGTGCGATATTCCAATCGCCGCAAATCACCACTTCACGGCCACTTTCAATGAGCGCCTTTAAATGCAGCATAAAGCGCGTCATCACACTAAACTTAAATGCCTGACGCTCTTCGCCACTTGACCCCGAAGGCAAGTACAGCGAAATAACACTTAGATTGCCGAACTGGCACTCTAAATAGCGGCCCTCGCTGTCAATGTCGGTAATGTCCAAACCTTCAATCACCTTATCTGGCTTGGCTTTTGAGTAAATGCCTACGCCGCTATAACCTTTTTTCTCAGCATAATGAAAATGGCCATAATAGCCAGCTGGATTATGCATTTCTGCTGTCATATCCGCCGCCTGCGCTTTGATTTCCTGCATACAAACAATGTCGGCATTTTGAGTTTGCAGCCAAGCTTGCACGCCTTTATTTGTTGCAGAACGTATGCCGTTTAGGTTTAGCGATATAATCTTCAAAACTTATTCCTTATTTTTCTTAAATATATGAAATCAAATACTACAAATGAATGTACAAACAACTTTAGACAGGAGTTTATCGCATTTGCCATCCAAAAAGAGGTTTTACGCTTTGGTGAATTTACCACTAAAGCCGGCCGCTTAAGCCCTTATTTCTTTAACGCGGGGCTATTTAATGATGGTGAAAGTTTGATGAAACTTGGTGAGTTTTATGCTGCCGCCATTAAAAACTCTGGCATTGAATTTGATATGTTATTTGGCCCAGCCTACAAAGGCATTACTTTAGTGGCAAGTATTGCCATCGCGTTTGCCAAAAATGGTCACAATGTGCCTTATGCCTATAACCGCAAAGAGGCAAAAAATCATGGTGAGGGTGGCGTCATCGTCGGTAGTCCATTAAAAGGCCGCGTACTCATCATTGATGATGTTATTTCAGCGGGCACTTCGGTCAGAGAGTCTGTTGAACTCATCAACAAAAGCGGCGCAAGTGCTTGCGGTGTTGCGATTGCGATTGATCGGCAAGAAAAAGGTTTAGGTGAATTATCAGCCGTGCAGGAAGTCATTAAAACCAATCAAATACCTGTTTGCGCCATTGCAAATTTAAGTGACTTAATGGAGTATTTAAAAAACCAGCCTGAGATGGCGCAAAACTTGCATGCTGTTAAATCTTACGGGCTAAAATATGGCGTTGATTGACTCTTTAGGCCGTTTTAGTTTAGTAATTTTCAATATCTTTGGAATACACCCCAATTCAAATACGATGACTAATATAACAACACTATTATTTAATATTGATAAGACTGCCAGTAAAGTTAACCAAGTAATATCAGGCCAATGGGTTCGATGCCTTAGTTTGCTTGGTGTATATTTATTGCTGGCCTTTACACAGCAAGTTAATGCAGAGAATACTGGTCAGATAATGAAATGGGTGGATGACAAAGGCGCAATACACTATGCCGACAGCGTTCCTGCAGAATATTCCAATAGTGAAAATACCGTCATTAATCGGCAAGGCATCACCGTAAAGCATAACAAACCCGTGATCTACCAAGACAAAACCTTGGATGTTGCCAAACAAATACAAGATAGAAAAGATAAGGTACTACTCAGCACATTTACGCATGAAGATGAAATTGATTTAGCGCGTGATCGTAATTTGCAAATGGACCAAATGACGCTTGAAAATCTTCAGTTAGAAAGAGCTAGCAGCGTAAAACAACTCGGGGTAAACAAGCAGTACGTTGAAAAGTTATTAAAAAGAAAAATGCCGATTCCGGCTGATTTAAATGCTGACATTAGCCATGAACAAGCAAATATTGCCAAACAAGATCTATTAATCAGTGCACGGAAAGCTAACATTGTAAAGATACGTAAACTTTTTGATGATGACAAAAAGCGCTATATTGCCCTTAAAAATCATACCGCTGAAATTGCAGTATTGCCAGAAGT
>CAINBI010000092.1 GCA_903846555.1 uncultured Pseudomonadota bacterium | reverse complement strand
TGCGATTGCCAAATCGCCCAGATAGAATCGAGCCTCGCGCAAAGAAACGGCGACCCAAAAACCTACCGTTGTTAACCGTGCCGCGCCAAGTCGCACGCGACATGATTGTTGCTCAAAGATTGCTTAACCGAGTGCCATGAGGGTATGACCCCATTGATTCCAAATAAATGCTTAGTTAGCCATCGCTTTAATTTGATCTACTGTCACGTAACCTTTTTTATCCACATCTATCTTATCAAATCCTCTAGCAACCTTAGGCATACCTGCCTTAGCTTCCTCTAAAGTTAATTGACCATCCCCATTTTTATCCGCTGATTTAAATTTTTCTTCAATTTGTTTAGATTTTGCACTATCATCAGCATGCGCCACGCTTATCGTTAGAATACAAGCCAGTAAGATGAGTAATTTAGTTAACATTTCCGTACTTCCTTAGATTAATAGTTTCGTGATTTAATTGTATCATCCGTATAAATTATAAAGGGATAAATTCATGCAATTGCCAATTAAAAAGACCGCGCTTATTGCTTCAGTTGTTATATGCTCATTAATGAATTTGAATGCCCATGCAGATACCGCTTTAATGCAGACAGACAAACCAGAGTCAGGGTTTTTCAGTGATTACAGCTTATTAAAACCAGTCAATGGGTCAAAGGGCACTAAAGTATTTCGCTACACCAGCACGAAGTTTGATCCAAGCAATTACAAATCCGTCATTATTGACAGCGTGGTGATCAACCAGTCCTCGGTTGACGATAAAATCACAACCGACATTATTGAAAAAACAAGATTAACGCTTGAAGAAAACATCAAACAAAATGTAATCCAGTTTTTAGCACTTACGCAAACCGCCAGCGCTGAGACTTTAAAAGTGAATGTTTCCATCTCTGGAGCAGAATTAGCAACCGAAGGCTTTAAGGTAAGAAACCTTTTGCCGATTTCTGCGGTATTAAAGCTTGCTTCAAAAGCGGCTAACAAAGATAATAAAACAGCAGTACTTTTGATAGAAAGTAAAGTGACTAATAGTCAAACAGGCGAGCTATTAAAGGGAACGATGGTGACGATTAGTAGTGAAAGTTTTAGAGATAACGACGAGGCTGAGCAGGAATTTGAAAACTTAGCAAAAAAAGTAGTTGAATTAGCTATGCAACATATTCACACGCAGTAATCACAGCATCCCGCGTAGGGTGTACTCACTTCCAGTGCGCCGCATGTTAATGCGCTCTACAAAAGCATCGATAATAAACAATGGATTACAGGCATGCATGGCGTTTAGGGAGGTACTTATTTTTTACGGTTAATTTGCTGCAACGTCAAAACAATCGTCAGTTAATGACGCATATTGACATGCTACGCCATGCCATTGCTAAAGTTAGAAAGACGCATCCTTTTACCATACATGCTTGGGTGGTATTACCAGACCATTGTGTGATTGAGCTTCCAGAAGGTGATGCAGATTTTAATATGCGTTGGATGTTGATAAAAATGCTGTTTTCTAAAGCCATACCAAAGACAGAGTATCGTTCGGCTGTAAGAGAAAAGCGACGTGAGCGGGGACTATGGCAACACAGATATTGGGAGCATTTAATTAAAAATGAACAAGACTTTGCAACACACATGGATTACGTGCACATCAATCCAGTCAAGCATGGTTTAGTGTCACAAGTGAAAGATTGGGAGTATTCAACCTTTCATCATTTGGTAAAAACAGGTATTTACCCACTTGACTGGGCTGGCAGCGTTGAGGAGGCATTAAGCTATGCAGACTAAATAGGCACAAACCTAACAAAGAAACATGCGGCACTTGCTAGCGAGTGCGCCCTACGCGAGTTAAAAAACCCGTCATACCCGCGCAGGCGGGTATCTAGGCAACGTACAATGCAATAAATTAAGTCATACCAATTTGGAGCCTGACTGGATACCCGCCTGCGCGGGCATGACGATCATTTTAGGCCTTAAAACACCTGCCCTGCAACGCCCGTCCCTATTGGCTCGCAGGGCATATGTTTTAAGGTTGTAAATGCAATCTTTGCATAAATCTCAACGCGCTAAAAATACAAAACTAGCTTTAATCATAATTTTACGTATAATGCCATGCACAAATATCATGTCCCTATGCCAACCAATCAGCGTAGCGGTCTTTACCCTTAATCATCTTGATTTTCAAATCACTTAAATGATTATTACATTTGCCTTCCTCGATTGGTGTTGCTTCATAAGTAATAGGTAGGCTTACATTTCCAAGCTGGAGCTTTACTTTGACCATTGAAACAAACCTATCGACAGAACAAACCTTGTCTGTTGAAACAAACACACCGAACATCGGCACAGCTAGCATCAGCACTGTTAGCAGCATTGCTTTTAACGAGTTAGGATTAGCTGAACCGATATTACGCGCGATTAACGATGCGGGTTATACCTCACCAACCCCGATTCAGGCCAAGGCCATTCCACTGGTTTTAAGTGGTGGCGATTTATTGGCTGGCGCGCAAACTGGCACAGGTAAAACCGCTGGCTTTACACTGCCGATTTTACATTTACTTAGCCAGAAACCTTTGGCTGAAGTGGCTAAAGGCCGCCCACGCTGTTTAATGCTGACCCCTACGCGTGAGCTTGCGGCGCAGATTGAAGAATCTGTAAAAACCTATGGTAAATATTTACCACTGACTTCTACCGTGATTTTTGGTGGTGTGAATGCTAATCCACAAATCGCACGTTTGAAAAAACCGCTGGATATTCTAGTCGCCACCCCTGGCCGCTTGCTGGACCATGCTAATCAAAGAAACGTCGATCTATCTGGCGTTGAGATTTTAGTGCTGGATGAAGCTGACCGTATGTTAGATATGGGCTTTATCCGCGACATCAAAAAAATTCTGGCCATGTTGCCTAAGCAACGTCAAAACCTATTATTTTCTGCCACATTCTCTGATGAAATCAAAGGCTTGGCAGATGGTTTGCTACACAATCCTGGCTTTGTTGAAGTAGCGCGCCGTAACACGGCTTCTGAGCTGGTGGAACAAACGGTACACATGGTTGCGCAAACGCATAAACGTGAATTAATGAGCTACCTGATTAAGCACCACGATTGGAATCAAGTATTGATTTTTACGCGCACTAAACATGGTGCGAACCGTTTAGCTGAAAAACTGATTAAAGATGATATTCAAGCCGCTGCGATTCATGGTAACAAGAGTCAAGGCGCGCGTACTAAAGCGTTGGCGCAGTTTAAAGATGGCTCTATGCGCGTGCTGGTGGCAACAGATATTGCTGCCCGTGGTTTAGATATTGATCAATTGCCGCAAGTGGTCAATTTTGAATTGCCCAACGTACCAGAAGATTACGTGCATCGTATCGGCCGTACTGGTCGCGCAGGCAGTAGCGGCGCGGCAGTTTCTTTAGTCGATCGCGAAGAGCTAAAACTACTAAAAGATATTGAAAAGCTAATTAAACGCGAGATTCCAAAAGTGCATGTAGAAGGCTTTACGCCAAATGCAAACCCCGAGCCTGAAGCGCCGCGCCAACCACGTCAACCACACGGTAGACCCGCTCGTGGTGCGCAACCTCGTAGCGCACAAGGCGCTGGTACTGGTCAAAATGCAGGACGAAATAGCACTCAACCGCGTGGTCAAACTCAAGCTAGAAACCAATCTACACCAAACGCAGAAGGCAGACCAGCGCGAGACAACACGCGCACTTCTAGACCTGCAAATAGCCAGCCTAGAGACGCTCAAGGCAACGCTTCGCGTGGTGATTCACAACATGCCAACACGAAAAATATGTCAGAAGCGGCGCGCCATCAAGCGATGCCGCAGCCAGCGTTATTTTCACCGAAAAGCCCGAATGGCAATTTCAATCGTGGTGGTGCAAACAATGGCGGTGCTGGGCGCACAAATCCTAGCACTGGCAGCCAACATCGTAGCGGTGGTAGAGGCCGCTAAGAACTAGAAACTAGAAACTACTAACAACTTAAATCTTACTGATGATATTCATCATAATTAATGCTTATTGCATTGATTGAGATGGATAGAAAAATAGATTAAAATTCTACCCATAAAATTTTATAAAATTAATTTAGCTTTTAACTTTAGAGAATTTCACTCTAGATTTACACTTTAGGATTACAACATGCAAATTGCAATGAACACAGTAGTAACAATGACTTATGAACTTAAAGATGTAGATGGCAACGTGCTTGAATCAAGCGCAGAACCAGTATCTTACCTACACGGCGGCTACGACAATATTTTTCCATTAGTGGAAGAAGCCATGCACGGTAAAAATATCGGTGATGTAGTCATCGTTGATTTGCAACCCGTGGATGCGTTTGGTGAATATGACGAAGAGTTAGTACAAATCGAACCAGAAAGTGCTTTTCCAGCAGACGAACTTAAAGTGGGCATGCAGTTTGAAGGTGAAGACGAAACTGGCGATGTCATTTTATACACAGTGACAGAAATCGCTGACGGCAAAGTTGTAGTTGATGGTAACCACGAATGGGCTGGTGAGCGTGTTGTATTTACCGCTACGGTTAAAGATGTGCGTGTGGCGCTCGCTGAAGAAGTGACGCATGAACATGTGCATGGCGCTGGTGGTCATCACCACTAGGATTTATAAGTATTAGTTTTAAGTAATAGTAGGTCTAAAAAGAGCACTCGTATTTGAGTGCTTTTTTAATGTCGAAATCCTACATTAAACTCAATGCTGATCAACTAATGCTTTAAGTTTATACAATAAATCCAAGGCTTGTTTGGGCGTTAAATCATCGGCTTGTATCGCTTCTAATTCGCTAATGGCTGGGTGTACGGGTAAATCCTCCGTAGACTCACTCACCATAAACATATCTGGTTGCGCGGCATTATTCGCTACTTGATTATTCTCAAGCTGAACCAGTTTGCGTTTAGCTGCGGCCACCACACTTTTAGGAATACCCGCCAACTGCGCTACTTGCAGGCCATAACTTTGGTTTGCCGCCCCCTCTTCTACCTTGTGCATAAACACGATATTATTGCCATGCTCCACTGCATCTAAATGCACATTAGCGGCATATTTAAACTCATCGACGATGCGTGTGAGTTCAAAATAATGTGTGGCGAATAGCGTATAAGCTTTATTTTTTTCCAATAGCTGTTTAGCCACCGCCCAAGCCAAACTCAGACCATCAAAAGTGGATGTGCCGCGCCCTATCTCATCGAGCAGCACTAAGCTTTTATCAGTCGCGTTATGTAGAATATTGGCTGTCTCGGTCATCTCCACCATAAAGGTAGATCTGCCGCCAGCCAAATCATCCGACGCACCTATTCGCGTCATAATACGATCTATTTCACCGATTTTAGCTGATGCTGCTGGCACATAGCAGCCGCAATGCGCCAACAAAACAATCAACGCAGTTTGCCGCATAAAGGTCGATTTACCACCCATATTAGGCCCGGTAATCAGCAGTAATTGGCGATAAGGATTAAGCACCACGTCGTTAGCAATAAACGGCTGGCCTGATGCGGCTACCGAGATCCGTTCAACAACAGGGTGTCGGCCATTCAAAATTTGAATACCTGCTTCTGTGGTGAAATCTGGCGCGACATAATTTAAAGCAAGCGCACGTTCAGCAAAACAACACAGCACATCTAGGCTAGCAACCGCGCCAGCATTGGTTTGCAGTGCGGCTATAAACGGCAATAATAATTCCAACACCGCTGCATAAAGCATCTTTTCACGCGCCAATGCACGGTCATTAGCACTGAGCACTTTATCTTCAAAGGCTTTTAATTCTGGCGTAATAAAACGCTCTACATTTTTCAGCGTTTGTCGGCGCCTATATTCTGCCGGGGCGCTCTCTGCTTGGCTGCGGCTCATTTCAATATAAAAACCATGTACGCTGTTGTACTCGACTTTTAAATGACTAATGCCAGTGCGCTCTTTTTCAGCCGCTTCATATTGCAGTAAAAATTCACCATGATTATTTTGCAATGCGCGCAATTCATCTAATTCCGCATCATAGCCATCCGCAATCACGCCGCCTTCACGTAACACCGTACTTGGTTCGGGCTGAATAGCCGTGGTGAGTAGGCTAACAACGGCATTAGGTGAAGTTAAGCTAGATCCTAGCGTTTGCAATAAACTCATTTGCAGGTCTTGCAACTGCATTTGCAATAATGGCAATTGCTGCAAGCTCATCGCCAAGCCAGACAAATCGCGTGGCCTCGCAGTTTTTAAAGCAATTCTTGCGGTAATCCGCTCTATATCGCCAATTGCTTTCAGTGCTTGGTTGAGCGATGAAATACGATCGGCCTGAATCAATTCGGCGATGGCTTCATGCCGTTTAATCACCAAATTACGGTCTTGCAAAGGATGATGCAGCCAATGCCGCAACAAGCGTGCGCCCATTGCAGTTTGTGTGGTGTTGAGTAAGGAATACAAGGTGGGCGATGCCTCACCACGCAAGGTCATGTCAATTTCTAAGTTACGGCGTGTGGCGGCGTCTAACTGAAGGTAAGCGCTGGTCGCTTCAACGCTCATTGCGTTGATGTGCGGTAATGCCGTGCGTTGCGTATGCTTCACGTAATCGAGCAATGCGCCTGCTGCACTGATTGCTGGCTTCAAATCAGCGCAACCGAACCCATTCAGGTCGTAAGTATTGAGTTGTTTGGTCAGCGTATTAAAGGCACTATCAAAATCAAATTGCCACGGGCTTAAACGTTTTTTTGTAATTTTACTGGCACTCATTGCCGAATGCTGAAAATCGTCAGCCAGCAAGATTTCGCTAGGCGCAATACGCTCAATTTCTTGCGCCAAGAGTCCAATAGCAATTTCGCTTAAAATAAACGCGCCAGAGGCTAAATTCAAACGTGCCAAACCAATCACACCATCAGCCTGATAAATACTCAGTAACTGATTATCGCGCGACTCATCTAGCAGCGCAGTATCAGTTAAAGTGCCTGGCGTTAAAATACGCGTAACCTGCCTATCAACCGGGCCTTTACTGGTGGATGGGTCACCCACCTGCTCACAAATGGCCACGGCTTCGCCCAGTTTAGCTAACTTAGCTAAATATCCTTCAGCCGCATGATAAGGCACACCCGCCATTTTAATCGGCTGACCATTACTACTACCGCGATGCGTTAAGGTGATGCCAAGTAAGCGCGAAGCCTTTTCTGCATCCTCAAAAAACAGCTCGTAAAAATCGCCCATTCGATAAAACAACAACATATCAGGATGCTGTGCTTTAAGGCCATGATACTGCTTCATCATCGGCGTGTGATTGTCTGACGCTGTTGGTTTAATGTCTTTTTCTTTTGAAATCAATTTAATGAGCTAGATCGTTTTAAGGTTGAAGTGCAATAAGCTAAGCTTATAACATGTTATTGGACAGTATGCGCCAACAATAGGCGTAAAAAGCCTAGAAGGTTGAATTAAGCGTATTGCAAGCGCATAGAGTGTCATTTGGTCGCTTTACAATACGTACAAAGAAGCGTAAAAAAGCAGAACTAAATAATCATTTGTAGGTTTTTGTACGGAAACTAAACGCTGACTTGCTAGACGACCTTACAATCAAAGCTGTCAAACAGCTTGAAACTCTATCATGAAGCGCTCACACTCTAACGTGAACAAAACTAGGATGTTGCTGAAATGCAATTGGTCAATTTACAAAAACTTGAAACACAGCGTTATGTGTATGATCTCTATATAAAACGTATTACCCATTTTAGACAAAATCCACCTAGCAACGACTGGGATGATGTCTATACTTTTGAGACGAAATAAATCAGTATGCAAATAAAAATACTCGGATGTAGCGGTGGTATAGGCGGAGATTTCCGCACCACATCGATGCTTGTGGACCATGATATTTTAATTGACGCAGGTACAGGCGTTGGCGATTTAGAGATGGATGAACTTCTAGCGGTCGACCATATCTTCATTACCCACTCGCATTTAGACCATATTGCCTGCCTACCACTATTGCTTGATACTGTCATAGGGTTTCGCGAAAAGCCTGTCACCGTATATGCCACTAAAGAGACTTTAGAAACATTACGCACACATATTTTTAATTGGAAAGTATGGCCAGATTTCAATTGCATTCCAGACGCAGTCCAGCCAATTTTGCGCTATAACGAAGTGAAGTTGGGTGAATTTGTGGAGCTTAATGGCCGTAAAATTACACCATTACCAGCTAATCATGTGGTACCCGCCGTTGGTTATCATGTAGATAGCGGTAAAAATAGCTTTGTATTTACAGGTGACACCACGGTTTGCGATGCGCTATGGGTTGAAGTAAACAAAATAACTAATCTGAAATTCCTTATCATCGAAACAGCGTTTAGCAATAGTGAATTTGAGCTTGCTAAGTTATCTAAGCATCTATGCCCGTCTATGCTGGCGACTGAGCTTGGTAAGCTAGACCTATCGAAGCTACCAGATCTTACTAACGTTTTAGTGACCCACTTAAAGCCATGCGAAGGTGAGGTTATCATGCAAGAAATAGCGGAGAATTATTCAACCTTGCCATTGCTAGCTCTTAAAAGGCAGCAAGTTTTAAAGCTTTAACACCCACTTGATGAATTACGCCAAGCTGCTGTGCTACGTCTTTACCTTTAAACTTCTCCAGCTTATGCCGCCACGGATGGCCTGAGCAGACATTTCTATCGGCGCACATGGCGATGGGTCGCCCGTGGATGGCTACAGCACTAAGCCAACTTGCTTAACTTAGCACCTCGTACTTCGGGCATTTTATCTGGGCAAGATGTGCTTACCGTGCCAGATATGCACGCTAAATTACAAGCGCATATTGCCAGATTGGGTGTCGGCTCCCTACCCAAAAAAAACTGGCCGAGATTTGCTACTACAGGCGAATTAGTGATTAAACGCGAGGCCAAACCTAAACCTGAAGTGATCAGCTATTTAGCTTGGCGTAGCAAAGGTGGTAAAGCACAAAAATGGCTGCCAGAAAAAATAGCGCCACTCACCTTAGAGGATTTATTAGGGTGATAATGTTTAGCACTTCACTATTATTTTTTTACATTTCACATACTTAAGGCACTCAATTATGTCCCAAGACCAATTACCAGATGAATTTGCGGCACTTAACAAAATTGCAATTAGAGCCATGCTCTGGCTCAATGGCATTGCACACATTGTCATCGGGCTGGCGCTTGCCACCGCAGTTATTATGTTTACTTGGCTGTTCTTTAAAGATGTACAAGAAGCCGCTTACGCCCATAATCTTGTGCATGGCTTTTTGCATGCTTTGGGTACGCTGATGTTACTGTGGTCAATTTCCGCATTAATATCCGCAGAAATTCGCTACTTAAATGGTAGCAAATTAGTGGTCGAAACCTTTATTGAAGTGGTGTTGGTCTTATTTCTACGCAAACTAATCGTCATGCCAGTGCAAGACGCCTCACCTACATTTGAAGAAATTGGCATGTGGGTGGGCGGTGCGTTTATGATGGGCTTGCTGTATGTGCTTATCCGCTGGAGTGAAAAACAGCCGCAGGACTAAATGGTTTTAATCAGTTATTGATTAATATTACAGGCTGCAGAATCGCATGTTTAGATAGCTTCAACCCTTTTAAATTTAAAATAATCAGTGAAGAATTCAACTCAAAAATAATAAGGCGGCAAATTGAATCAGAACATAATAAGTACACCGACTGCGGAAAATGTAACAAAAGACCTAACAACAGACCAAGCTTTCATGCAGATAGCCTTAGCACTAGCGCATGAAGCTGCGCTGGTCGGAGAAGTGCCAGTAGGTGCCATTATCGTAAAAGATGGCGTGATCATCGGCCGTGGTAGTAATGCGCCTATCGGTACCCACGACCCAACGGCACATGCGGAAATTGCCGCAATGCGCGACGCGGCTAAAAATATCGAGAATTACCGCTTAGTGGATTGCACGCTTTATGTCACGTTAGAGCCATGTGCCATGTGTACTGGTGCAATTCAGCATGCGCGTATTGCTAGGCTGGTTTTTGGTGCCAGCGACCCTAAAACTGGCGCTTGCGGTAGCGTAGTTAATTTAATGGCTGAACCTAAATTAAATCATCACACAGAATTATGTGGCGGAATAATGGCGACTGAATGTGGGGCTGAGTTATCTCAATTTTTTAGTGCGCGACGGAAAGCAGCCGCCAAATAGTTAATCTAAAACAACTAGCCTAAAACAACTAGCCTAAAATAATCAGTAGCCATAAAAAAGCCGACTTTAAGTCGGCTTTTTAAAACTACAGTCTTGCTAAATAAACTTAATCATTACCGCCCATTAAGCCCATCAACAACTGAAGCAAGCTAGTAAACAAGTTGTAAATACTCATGTAAAGACCAAGTGTCGCCATCACATAATTGGTTTCGCCACCATTCACAATGCGGCTCACGTCATACAAAATGAAGCCTGAAAAAAGTAGCACACCGATTGCTGATAAAGCCAGTGCAAATGCTGGAATTTGCAAAAACATATTGGCAAATAAAGCCACAATCAGCAAAATAATACCCACTAATAAGAATTTACCCATAAAGCTAAAGTCTTTTTTGGTAGTTGTTGCAATGCCAGCAAGTGTTAAAAAGATAATGCCTGTGCCACCTGCCGCTAAGCCAACGATTTGAGCACCATTACGTAAATGCAAAGCATGTTGCAAAATTGGGCCTAGCAATAAGCCTAATAAAAAGGTTAAGCCTAAAAGTAAAACCACGCCAATACTACTATTACGATTAGCGGTAATTGCCGCAAACATTCCGTAGATCACGGCCATTGCACCAATTGCGAAAATAAACGGGTGTTGTTGTGCAAACACAAAGTTCATACTCATACCCATTAACGCGCCGATAACCGTTGGAATAAGAGTTAAACCTAACAGCGCATAGGTATTACGCAAGACTTTATTCGTCA
The DNA here is from genome assembly GCA_903846555.1 of uncultured Pseudomonadota bacterium. GTDB lineage: Bacteria > Pseudomonadota > Gammaproteobacteria > Burkholderiales > Methylophilaceae > Methylotenera. The sequence continues at coordinate 36,861 of CAINBI010000092.1, read as the reverse complement.
CCTGTTGAGCCGATTCTGAACGGCCTAATACTTGATCATTATCAAACATTGTTAATTCCTTTTTTAGTAAAAATACTTTGTATAACATTCATTAAGATAGCGACTAAGCAAATAAGTTTCAAGTAATAAATAGTTAAAATCTGCATATTCTTGGCTTAATTTTCATTAAACAAACAATTCGCCTTCCACTAACCCCACCTGCGCTACCCTATGCACCGCGCGCACAAACTCTGCGCTTTCATGCAAAGTATCTAAGCTAAGCGGGTGCTTTTGCCCATGCATGCGTGCTAAACGGCTAATGCTTTGCGCCGAAATCGTCCATTTCAGGTTGGCAAGCAGTTCATCTAACATGGCGGGTTGATTACATAATAAGACCATGTCACAACCTGCGTTCAGTGCAGCCAAGGCACGCGTGGTCACATCTCCGCCGGCGGTTGCGGCTTCCATACTTAAATCATCGCTAAAAATGACGCCATTAAAGCCTAAGCGCTCGCGTAATATTTTTTGCAGCCATCGCGGAGAAAATCCCGCAGGCTTATCGTCTACTTTAGGGTAAATCACATGCGCTGGCATAATGGCTTGTATGCCATCATCAATCAGCATTCTAAAAGGTTGCATGTCGTGCTGGGCGATTTGATCGAATTCCCTATCATCGACTGGCATGCTCACATGAGAATCGGCGACGACAAAACCATGTCCAGGAAAATGCTTGCCAACCGCTGGCATGCCGCCTTTTTTAAGACCTTGCATCAGGGCAAAAGCTAAATCGCTAATGGCTTGCGGGTTCAAATGAAAGGCTCTATCACCTATCACCAAGCTTTCGCCATAATCCATATCTAATACGGGTGTAAAACTAAAATCAACACCGTGGGCGCGCAGTTCTGCGGCTAAAATCCAGCCAGCTTCGGTGACCAGTTCTTTGGCTTTTTTTGGATTAGTGTCCCAAATTTTACCAAATTCGCGCATGGCTGGGATTTTAGTAAAGCCTTCTCTAAAACGTTGTACACGGCCGCCTTCATGGTCTACTGCAATCAATAAAGGTGGGCTGCGAACCGCATGGATACTGGCTGTCAGAGCATCTAATTGGGCGTTATTAATGAAGTTGCGTTTAAATAAAATAACGCCACCCACTAGCGGGTGCTGTAAACGACGGACGTCATCGGCGTTAAGTTCTGTGCCGACAACATCTAACATAATGGGACCTAATGACATGCTTTACCTTTAACCGCTTATATTTAACAAATTATGCTTAACAACTTACTAATTAAAACCTTACTTTTCCGTTCTAACATCGAACTTATCACGCAGATAATCGCCGCCTAGGTTAATCGCTAAAATCAAACTCATCAAGCTTAAACCAACAATTAACACATAATGCGGCGCCACCAGCATGTATCGTACACCATCACGCAGCATTGCCCCCCACGAGGCATTTGGGCTTTGTATGCCCAAGCCTAAAAATGACAAACTCGCCTCGGCGATCATCACGCTGGCTAAACTATAAGTCGCTTCTACCACTAAAATTGAGGCTAACAATGGCAAAATATGTTTAATAATTAGTCGCGGCACGCTAGCACCAAGTGATTCTGCCGCTTGCACATGTTGGCGATTTCGCAAACTTAGGGTTTGGCCGCGCGTTAGTCTTGCGTAGCTCACCCAACCAGTGATACAAAGCGCAATCATCAAATTGACCAGCCCCGGGCCTAAGACTGCTGCAAAGGCAATCGCTAATAAAATACCCGGAAATGCTAAAAAAATATCGGTGATTTGCATCAATAAGCGATCAACTTTTCCACCAAAAAACCCCGCAATAAGGCCAACAAAAACGCCAATAGTCATGGTCACCAGCGTAACAACAATTGCCACCGTAAATGACACTTCCACGCCGCGCAATAATCTAGCTAAAATGCTGCGGCCTAGGTCATCTGCGCCCAGTAAGTAATGCGCGTTGGGCAAACTCAAAATAGCATTCAAATCAATTTGATTGGGGCTAAGCTGCAATAACCGCCCTGCCAACACGGCAACCATCCAAAAACCTAATATCAAAAACGATAGTTTTTTAATCATGCTTAACTCGCAAACTTCACGCGCGGGTCGGCAAAACGGTAGAGTATATCCGTGAATAAATTCACCAATACATAACTGAGCGCAACCACCAAAACACAAGCTTGCGTGACAGGATAATCGCGTTTTTCTATGCTTTCTACCAATAATCGGCCGATGCCATCCCAACTAAAAATCGTTTCGGTAATCACGGTGCCGGCTAATAAGCTGCCCATTTGTAAACCGACTATGGTGATAATCGGCAAAAGTGCGGCGCGTAAGGCATGGCGAATAATCACATTGGGCTCGGTTAAACCTTTGGCACGGGCGGTTCGAATGTAATCATCATTCAACACCTCTAACAAACTGGTACGCGTCATGCGCGTGAGTATCGCGCTTAAACCAAAGCCCAATGTGAGGGCAGGCAGCACAATTGAAGTATTAGATTCCATACCACTCACAGGCAACCAGCCTAGCCACACGGCAAATATCAGCATAAGCATAGGCCCTAGCCAAAAAGCTGGCATGGCAGATAAGCGCACTGAAACAAGAGTCACAATTAAATCTTGCCACTTGCCCGCTTTGAGCGCGGCGTAAATACCCAGCGGAATGCCGATGCTTAAACCAATAATCAGCGATAAAAAAGCTAGTTTAAGTGTGGCAGGGTAACGCGATTTAATCAGCTCGATAATCGGCGTTTTGGTGTGAATAGATTGCCCAAAATCAGCTGCACTCAGCTTACTTAAGTAATTGCCAAACTGCCGAATCAAGGGCTGATTTAAGCCTAAATCTTCGCGCAACTGGACACGATCTGCCGTGCTGGCCGATTCGCCTAACATCACTTCAACAGGGTCGCCAGGCACCAAATGTATCAGCAAAAACGTGAGTATTAGCACGCCAAAAATGACGGTGCAAAAGCTGGCGATACGTTTAAAAATATTCATAGCTTTTCTGAAATATTATCGTTAAATACCGTCATTCCGACGCAGGTCGGAATCTAGTGGCGTGACGATGTCAATTAATATGGCTAAAGACGCTGGATTCCGATTTTCATCGGAATGACGGACTAGGTAAAGTCCAGGATAGCGGATTGGGTAAATTAAGCTATTCATTAACAATATTAACTGGCGTGCCTGCCTCAACCAAATCAAACAACTCAAGCATATCTTCGTTACGCATACGCACGCAGCCATGCGAGCCACTTTTGCCCATTTCGGTGTCGTCTGGCGAGCCGTGTATATAAATGTAACGTTGCATGGTATCCACATTGCCTAAACGATTCACGCCGACTTCAGTCCCTGAAAGCCACAAAATACGCGTTAAAATCCAATCGCGATTTGGAAACTGCGCCATTAATTCAGGTGTGCAAATCTCACCTGTCGCACGACGCCCGACAAAAACACTATTCAGTGCAGCATCCGCGCCTATCTTAGCGCGAATGATGTGATAACCAATCGGCGTACAAGCACTATTTTTCTCGCAGCCCGCGCCGTTAGCGGCCGTAGAGATACTGTAATTAGCCTGCACCGCGCCTAATGCGTCGAATAGCGTTAAGGTTTGCTGTTGAATGGAGATTTCAATGCGCATAATTGCTTATTGTAGCCAAATCGTCCCAATTACCATCAGGTTTAGGCGAATAATTATTGATGCCCTTCCGCATGGCGGCAAACTGCCCTTCGTACCAGAGCGGAATATAGGGCAATTGCTGGTGAATGCGTATAGTAATGGCCTGCCAGTTTTCATGGGCGAGCAGTGTGTCCAGCGTTGCATCGGTATATCTGCCGCGATTAAAACCATTGGGCGGAATGCTATTTGAAGCAAAGGCTTTCTGATAGATTTCAGGCGTTTTAATGCCCACCCAAGTCAGGCCGTATAGTTGAAAGTTTCCTTGTTTTACGTCTGCAAAGAACGTGCCCCAGTCCAAGCTGCGAATTTCCAAATCGATGCCAGCAGGCTGCATTTGCGCTTGCATAATGGTGGCAAAACGCACGCGCTGCGCATCGGTAGAGGTTTTGTAGACGAGTTTGAGCGGCAGTTTGACGCCAGCCGCAATCAGTAACTGCTTAGCCAATAAGGGATTGTAGTTATACAGAGGTAGATTGGTGCTATTGGTATAGTGTTCTGGCGGCAATATTGCACTAGCGACTCGCGTATTGGTCACCATCACTTTGCTGATGATGGCATTGCGGTCTATGGCATGTGCAATCGCCTGCCTTACTTTTAAATTTTTCAAAACTGGGTCTTGCATATTCAAGCCAAGATATGAAAAGTTAGCACCTATGCTGGTTTTGACGTTTATGTCTGGCTTGCTTTGCAGGTGCTTCACTAGCTCTGGCGGCAATTCGCCTTGCAACAAATCCACTTCACCATGCAACAATTTAAGCACACGCACGGTTGGGTCTTTCACTTCTAACAAGCTGAATTTTTGGCCATCTTTAACACGTTGCAGGGTTAGTTTATTTTGCCATGTTACAAATTTTAGCGGGCCGCTACCAAGTGGTTGATGAGAAAAGTCCTGATGCCTAGCAATCAAATCGGCTGGCAAAATACCAATAATCAATTTAGCAGGAAAATGCCCATCGGCTTGTTTTAGCTGAAAAATCAGCGTGTCATCATTAAGCACTTTGATAGATTTAACATTAGCAAACTCGGCCGTATGCGGCGAATCTTTTAATGTGGCGAAAGAGTCATAAGTGGCTTTTACATCACCCGCTTTTAGCGGTGTTTGGTTGTGGAAAAGCGCACGCGGCTGATTAAGCGTAAATCGATACTCGGTAGGATTCACCTGTACCCAAGAAGCCAAGCTGGCGGCTGGCTTTGACTGGCTATCAAAATCAACCAAACTTTGATAAATCAGCCGATTCACACGCTCTGAGGCGGCATCGGTAGCGTAACGGGGATCTAAATTCAGCGGCGCTTGTGCTGTAGCAAAAACGATTTCGTGCTGATGGCTTATGCTTGACTGTTGTTGCGTGCAGGCGCAGGCCAGCATACACAACAACGCTAAACTAAGGCGCGCTAAATTATCAAATACTTTCATAGCATTCGATTTTACTAGATTATTAACTAGCTGAATGCCTGACTGGCTAGATTATCACTAAAAACTCTAAAAATAGATGCCCTGCGAGGCAATAGGGACGGGGCTCCCAGAGCATCTGTTTTAGACTTTAAAATCAGCTTTTTCACTTTTTTAAAAATAAACACACACATTCGCACAACGAATAAATAAAGAAAACTATTAAGAAAACCATAAAGAGAGACCTTTGCACGAAGCTACTTTTATACTAAAAACGTTCAATTTGTCATTCTGAGCGTAGCGAAGAATCCATGCAACTTGTTGAAAATGATGGATTCTTCGCTACGCTCAGAATGACGGAGTTTGGTGTTTTAGTTAAAAATTGAACTATTTTGGCGCTCGTGCAAAGGTCTCTATAAAAAGGTCTCTATAAATATTCAACTAAAAGCATTCTGTGGTATTTTAAGAACCTATCGCCAAGCCCAGTAACGGCAAACACCAACCTAGCGCACGCATTTGCACGACTAAAAAAATCAAGGCCATTTCATGAATCAAGAAACAATCACAAACTACATTCAAGACGGCGTAAAACAAGGTCTTATTCGTTTTTACGATGATGAAAAACGTATTGAATACGTCCACCAAAAGAAAAGCCGCAACTACGGCAATCCTGAAGAACAGGTGCAAGCGGAAGTTTATTGTCGTTTGATTTTAGAATACGGCTACCCTGCCCAACGGGTGCGAAACTTTGTCAGTGTCACGATGGGCGCGGACAAAAAAGAAGCGGACATCGTTGTTTATAACGACGATGATTGCCTACAACCGCACATTTTAGTGGAGTGCAAAAAGCAGGAAGTTTCAGAGCAAGAATTCACCCAAGCCGTTGAGCAAGCTTATTCTTACGCCTTCGCTTTACCCAACCAAGTTAAATATGCTTGGGTAACCTCAAAAATCAAAAATGTATTTTTTCAGGTTGATAAAGCTAAAAATTTACGCATCGCAGAATCTGACATTCCCGCTTACGGTGTCGATAAACTTGCGCCTTATAAATTTGTAAAAAATGCCGACAAACTCGCTTACAAAGAACACGACCAAAAGTTTTTTGATATTCGCGTGGTGTCTGAAGACGAACTCACGCGCCGCTTTAAGCTTGCGCATAATGCGTTATGGGCTGGCGGACAGCTTAACCCTTCAGAGGCGTTTGATGAGCTGGATAAACTCATTTTTTGTAAAATATGGGATGAGCGTAAAGTAAGAAATGATGGTAAGCCTTACGACTTCCAAATCATTCAAGAAGAAGCCAGCACACCAGAAGCCGCGCTTAAAAAAACTAACGAAGCCTTATTTAACCGTGTAAACGCGCTATATGAAGAAGGCCGTAAAAAAGACCCTGAAGTATTCCGCGATAACATCCGCCTTACGCCAGAGCGCGTGCGTACTATTGTGGAATATCTGCAAGACATCAATTTAAGCAAAACCGACCTTGATAGCAAAGGCCGTGCGTTTGAAACCTTTATGGGTTCATTTTTTCGTGGGGAGTTTGGGCAATACTTCACGCCGCGCCCGATTGTGCAATTTATTGTGAATGTGCTGCCCATCAAGCATGATTCTCTGGTGCTGGATACCTCGTGCGGCAGTGGTGGTTTTTTACTGCACGCGCTGGAAAAAGTGCGTCGTCAAGCTGATAAATACTTTGATAAAGACAGCAAAGACCATTGGCAGCATTGGCATGACTTCGCAGAAAAAAACCTGTACGGCATTGAGATTAACGAGCAAATTAGCCGCACCGCAAAAATGAATATGATTATTCATGACGATGGCCACACTAATGTGATTACCGCAGACGGCCTGCTTAAAGCTGACAAACTACAAGATATGACTAAAAATCAAGGCTTTAAATACGGGCGTTTTGATTTTATTATCACTAACCCGCCATTTGGCAGCGCGGTAAAACTCACCGAAAAAGCCTATCTGCAACAATATGGTTTAGGCAATAAAGACGTTTCTTGGTTAGACCTTAAAAACAGCGGCGTTAAAAACCGCGATAGCCAAAGCACCGAAGTATTGTTTATTGAGCAATGCCACCAATTTTTAACTGAAAACGGCTATTTGGCTATCGTGCTACCCGATGGCGTACTCACCAATAGCAGCCTGCAATATGTACGCGACCAAATTGAAGACTGGTATCGCATTATTGCCGTAGTAAGCCTGCCGCAAACCGCCTTTACCGCCACAGGCGCAGGGGTAAAAAGCAGCGTGTTATTTTTGCGTAAATATAGCGAGCAACACACTGAACAACACAAACAACAAAAACTCAGCCTGCAAAATAACTTGCTTAATGAACATGACTACCGCGCCACCGCAGAAAAGCTAGAGCGCGAAAAATTAGCCCTTATTAAAAATGCCACAGGCGCAGCCTATAGCGGCACATTAGCCCAATACAAAACCACTGAAGACTATAAAATTTGGAAAGCGGAAATAAGCAGCCAATACACCGAGCAACTTAACGTGCTAAAAGAACAATTAGAAGAAGCCTACACTCAAGCCAAACAAAGCCAATTGCCCGACTACCCAATATTTATGGCCATCGCCGAAGACATAGGCTACGACGCCACAGGCAAACCAACAGGCACCAATGAGTTAGATGTAATCGGTGCAGAACTCGCCAGATTTATTGTAGAGGTGAATAATGGCGGGGTTTGAATTGAGTGCGGGAGTGAACGCAGATAATGTGTTTTTGGTAAGCTTTCAAAACCTAATACAGAGGTGGGACGCTACCGCTTATCGCACAGCTTTTAAATTTACTTCCAATAAATACGCTTCATTCAAGTTATCTGAAATTGCCCATATAAACCCAAGCGTAAATTTCAATAAACTTGATGACAATGACGAAATATCTTTTGTTCCAATGGAAGTAGTTGATGAAATAAATGGACATATCAAAGAGCAAAGAACCAAAAAAATCGCTGAAACAAAAGGCTTCACTCGCTTTGAAGAAAACGATTTACTTTGGGCAAAAATTACTCCATGTATGCAAAATGGAAAATCTGCTGTAGTACGTAAATTAAAAAATGGTAAAGGCTGTGGGTCAACGGAATTTTTTATAATTAGACCTAAAAACGAGAGTTGCCTTGTTGATTATTTACACTTTTTATTAAGAGACGCGCGAATTTTAGATGTTGCCCAGAATTTTTTTGGTGGGTCAGCAGGACAACAGCGCGTTGCTGTTGATTTTATCAAAAATCTGAAAATTCCACTTCCTACGATTGAAGTGCAAAATAAAATTGTAGATAAGCAGAACTTCGCAATTTTAGAAAAAAAACAAAAAGAACAACAAGCGCAGGCCTTGCTAGATAGCATTGATGGCTATTTATTAAACGAACTAGGCATAACCCTACCCGAACAAGATAACCGCCTTGAAAAGCGCATGTTTACTGTGCCGTTTAGTGAGGTAACAGGACAGCGAGTAGATCCAGACTACTATAAACTAAGCTATCAAGAAATTATTTCGCAGGTAGAAAAATCAAAGTTTAGCCTCATTACTTTAGGTGAAGTCGCTAATCTACTAGCAAGTGGTAAAACCCCAGCAAGCTTTGAGTATTCTGAAATTCCAACAGATTACCCAATTATTAAAGTAGGTAGTTATACGCAAAATTTTATAAATTTAGAGAAAACAGATTTCACGATTGAGCCGCAAAGGCTAGTTGCTCATAAAGGTGATATTTTTATATTGTCAGCCGCACACCAACCTGAGTATGTAGGTCGTCATATCAAATACCTAGATAATGAACCAGAGGTAGACACTTCCTATGTTGGTGAATTAATTTGTGTCCGAACTAATGAACATTGTAATTCAATGTTTCTATTTTCATTGCTAATACTGGATATGTTCAAGGTTTTAATTAACCGAGAAAAGACAGGTCAAACATCGCATGTATATGGCAAAGATATTAAATCAATCAAAATTCCCTTGCCTCCCTTATCAAAACAAACCGAAATCGCCACCCACATCACGCAAATCCGCGCCCAAGCCAAGCAACTACAAGCCGAAGCCGCCAAGCTACTCGCCGCCGCAAAAGCCGAGATTGAGCGCATGATTTTGGGGGAAGTTAAGCAAACATGAACAGCGCACGCTACAACACAGATGATTTAATTGAAACTCAGCTTCAAAGCGGCTCTCACGGGCGTGTGCTTAAAAACCTATTGGGCATTAAACGCAAGCGTGAAATGGATGCGCTTGAAGCAAGCAACCTTTATAGAGCAACCATGTGGGCAATTGGTCATTATTCTGCTGAGCATCCATTCACCACGCAAGACATTCAACAATTGCATCAACAATGGTTAGGTGAAGTTTACCCGTGGGCTGGTGAATATAGGGCAGTGAATATTTCAAAAGGCGGCTTTCCCTTTGCAATGGCAGCGCACATACCGCGCTTAGTGGCTGAATTTGAACGCGATATTTTAGCTAAATACACACCTTGTAATTTTAATCACCGTGAAAAAATAATCGAAGCTTTAGCTGTCACGCATTGCGAGCTAGTGCTGATTCATCCGTTTAGAGAAGGTAATGGTCGAGCATCACGCTTATTAACAACCTTAATGGCCTTACAAGCGGGGTTACCATTGCTAGATTTTTCTGGAATTACTGGCAAACAAAAACAAGCTTATTTTCAAGCAGTGCAGGCAGGTTTAGGTAGAGATTACGAACCGATGATAAACATTTTCAGAAAAGTTGTCGCCAGAAGCGAGCGAAGAATTTAACGTTTTGCCGATTTAACGCTAGGCACCGCAAGCGCTTTTTCAGCAGACTTTTTAACCCCTTCAATTGCCATCGATGAAAGTACATTAACACGCAAAGCTTGCTCATACATTTTTGCATTGGCAAGATACGGATTTTGTGAAAGTAATGAATTTTTAAGCATAATGAAGTATAAGCTTGGTTAATCTAAAATTCAACCATCAAACACTACGTGATTGATTTAACCTAAAAGAGACTAGCCTCGCTAGACTGTGAATATTTTTTAGGCACAAAAGCTTTGCTATTGTGTAAAAACTGCACCAGATTGGCTAAGCCAAACATTAGTCTAGGGGCATGTTTAATGATGGTTATGGTGAATATTTTGCCGTTCTACTGAGTAGAAAAACTGTGTGCTTTACGCACCAGTTGAATTTGTCGCTATAATTCCGTCTACTAGATTTATCCCTCATTTAATATAGCGCCCATACCATGACCATCAATGAAAACGACATTCAAAATAGCCTAAAAACACTGCTAGACCCTAACACTGGCCGTGATTTTATTACCAGCAAATCTGCCAAAAACATACAAATGAGCGGCAACAATATTAGCTTGGATATTGTTTTGGGCTACCCAGCCAAAAGCGTGATGTCTAGCGTGCAAGCTTTAGTCATTCAACATCTTAAAAAACTAGACGGTGTTGATAATGTTAGCGTTAACATCGGTAGCCGCATCGCCGCGCATAAAGCGCAACAGGGCGTGACTTTGCTGCCTAACGTAAAAAATATTATCGCAATTGCTTCTGGCAAAGGCGGCGTAGGTAAATCGACCACTTCAGTTAACTTGGCTTTGGCTTTGGCGGCTGAAGGCGCAAGCGTAGGTTTGTTAGACGCAGACATTTACGGTCCTAGCCAACCACAAATGTTAGGCATTAGCGGTGGCCGCCCAGAAAGTAGCGATGGCAAAAGCATGGAGCCGATGATGGCGCATGGCATTCAAGCCATGTCTATTGGATTTTTAATCGATAACGATACGCCTATGGTTTGGCGTGGGCCAATGGTCACGGGGGCACTAGAGCAATTGCTACGCGAAACCAAATGGCGCGATTTAGATTATTTAATCATCGATTTGCCACCAGGCACTGGCGATATTCAACTAACACTCGCACAAAAGATTCCCGTCACAGGTGCAATTATTGTCACGACACCGCAAGATATTGCTTTGCTGGATGCGCGCAAGGGCTTAAAAATGTTGGAAAAAGTAGGCATCCCAATTTTAGGCATAGTAGAAAACATGAGCACGCATATTTGTAGCAACTGTGGTCATGAAGAACATATTTTTGGCGCAGGTGGCGGCGCGCTAATGTGTAAAGACTTTAACGTAGATTTGTTAGGCAGCTTGCCATTGGATATTAAAATCCGCGAGCAGTCGGACGGCGGAAATCCGACCGTCATCTCCGAGCCTGATGGTCAAATTGCGGCTATTTACAAACAAATTGCCCGCGCTGCTGCTATTAAAATTGCAAATGCTGGCTTGGACCACAGCAGCAAATTTCCAAATATTGTGATTCAGAATACCTAAATTTTTGATTGAGTACTAGATCTATACACTCGTGCAGCTTAATGCCTAACCTGTCATTCCCGCGTAGGCGGGAATCTAGGAAAATCAAAAGCTTAACTGGATTCCCGCCTACGCGGGAATGACGTAACTTGATGCTTTTGTTATAAATTGACCGTTAATATGCTTTGTGCAAAGGTCTCAATACGTAAGGAGGTAGCTGAATTGACGCACAAAAAACATAGTACGGCAGAAAATTTAATGGGCTCATCTTATGAGGCTATGGATGAGCGCACCAAAAAAGTTGTGCGTCACATTAACGAGCACAAATACATCTCAAGAGACACCTCAATAGAGCTTGAAAATGCCATTACCTTTGGGCAGCGCGCTGCGGATGCCGTGGCGAGGTTTGGCGGTTCTTGGTCATTTATTATGCTGTTTGCTGCCACCCTGATTTTTTGGGTCATTTTAAACTCTTATATTTTGGCCAGTTATCACAAAACCTTTGACCCTTATCCGTATATTCTCTTGAATTTATTTTTATCAATGCTGGCTTCTATTCAAGCCCCCATCATTTTAATGTCGCAAAATAGACAGGGCGAAAGAGACCGCTTAAACGCTAATCATGATTACGAAGTGAACCTCAAAGCCGAACTTGAAATTATGCTGCTGCACGAAAAAATAGACTTATTGCGTGAGGGCCAATGGAGCGACCTAATCGCCATTCAAAAAGAACAATTAAGGTTGCTGAACAATTTGTTAGATAAGAATCAAGGCTAATTTAGCTCTATCTCATAACAATAAACATCTACACCATTTTCTGTGGTAATTAAAGTTGCTGGTATCGCCACACCATTGCGCCAATTATTTACCGCTTCTTGTTTACCCTCACCTGTGACTAAAAATATCACTTCACGGGTATTGTTTAGGCGATTTTGACTAATGGTAATGCGCTCTGCAGGTGGCTTGGGCGAGTTAAATACTGGCACGGCATCCGCACTATTATCCACGACATGATTTGGAAAAAGCGAGGCTGTGTGACCATCTTCACCCAACCCTAAAATCACCAAATCAAAGATACCTGCATTTTTTAAGGTTGCTGCATAAGCTTTTGCGCCAGCCACTGGGCCTAATTCTGCTGGAATGTCGTAAATCTGATTTGCTGGAATAGCCACATATTGCAACCATACCTGCTTTGCCATCAGACTATTACGGTCGACATGATCGCTAGGCAAACAGCGTTCATCACCATGATAAATATGCCACTTAGACCAATCCATTTTCACATCGCGTAATAATCGGTAAATTGCACGCGGCGTATTCCCTCCGGCCAATACTATTGAAAATTGACCGCGCTGGGCTATCGCCTCGTTGGCGCGTTGCACAATCACATCGCAAACAACATGCCTTAAAGATTCAATACTACCAAAGTGCTTCCATCGAGTATGGTTGTAGGTGTTTTGGGCCTGCGTCATCTATCATTCTCACGTCAAAAAAAATTAGGCCGAATTTGACACGAAATAACTAAGTTTGTCATGCTTTTTATAGTTTATTTACGCTATATCATTGTGTGTAATCGCCGCCTTGCATTATTATATCGGGTTACTTAAAAGGACAACAACATGCTAATTAACGACAGTGAAATTGCCGATATTTCTACCCCGACAGGTGATATGCGCGCACATATTTTTCGCCCTGCTGCTCCTGGTAAATATCCTGGCATTTTGATGTTTTCAGAAATTTTTCAAGTGACTGCTCCTATTCGCCGTACTGCTGCCATGTTGGCTGGACATGGCTTTATTGTGGCTTGTCCAGAAATCTATCATGAGTTAGAAGCGCCAGGCACTGTGCTTGCTTATGATGAAGAAGGCACTACACGCGGCAATTCGCACAAAATCACTAAAGAACTTTCAGCTTACGATAGCGATGCGCGCGCCGTATTAGATTATTTAAAATCACGCGATGATTGCACTGGCCGTTTAGGCGTTATGGGCATTTGTATTGGTGGCCACCTTGCGTTCCGCGCCTCGATGAACCCTGATGTACTAGCTACAACTTGCTTCTATGCCACAGACATTCACAAAAAAGGCCTAGGGTTAGGCAAAAATGATAACTCTATGGACCGTGCTGATGAAATTAAGGGCGAACTTCTACACATTTGGGGTCGCCAAGATCCGCACGTACCGCTAGAGGGTCGTAACTTGCTTAAAGCTCGACTTGAAGAGGTTGGCACCAGATTCACTTGGCATGAAGTTAATGGCCAACACGCATTTATGCGCGATGAAGGTCCGCGCTATGATCCAGCATTAGCACTACAAAGTTGGGGCTTATTGCTAGAACTATTTAATCGCCGATTAGGTTGGGGTGATCTAGATGTTGTTGCTGATGGCACTGTCGCTGAAAGTCGCCATTAACCATTGCACTTCGAAATTGAATGCGCTCAGGCTCATTCTCTAGCATTAAATATTAGCTTAACAATCCCATCATTCCTGTGAAAACGGGAATGACGAAATCTTAAAGGCTTTTCAAATATGAAAAAAATTGATCCATGCACTCTGGTATTATTTGGCGCTAGCGGCAACTTATCTCGCGTTAAATTGATGCCGGGGCTATTTAGCCTAGATGCCGCAGGTCGCCTGCCAGAACACATGGCAATTCTATCCGTAGGTCGTGGCGAAGTTTCGCGCGAAGCATGGCAAGCTGACATCAAATCGATGCTGGATATAAAGTTTAAAAATGGCTATGACAATGCCGTATTTGAACGTTTTATTGCGCGAAATCATTACCACTCAAATCCGCCGACTGACCCTGATGCATTCAAAAAAATGCAGGCTAAGTTGTCAGATGAGAATGTATTTCCGCAAAATTTGGCGTACTTTTTATCAGTGCGTCCAACAGACTTTGCACCTATCGTAGAACAGCTAGCAGGCGTAGGCTTGTTGGATGAAAGTAAGCACTGGCGCCGTGTGTTGATTGAAAAGCCGTTTGGTACCGATTTACCTTCAGCGCAAGCCCTGCAAGCATCAATCACTAAACACTTAAAAGAAAGTCAAATCTATCGTATTGACCATTACTTGGGTAAATCAGCGTTGCAAAACATTATGCTCACGCGCTTTGCTAATACCATGTTTGAGCCGATTTGGAACAATCAGTATATTGACCATGTGCAAATTACCAATAATGAAACCTTGGGCGTGGGTGACCGTACTCAGTTTTATGATGGCACTGGTGCACTGCGCGACATGGTGCAAAGTCATTTACTACAAACCTTAGCCTTAGTGGCCATGGAAAAACCTAACGATTTAAGCCCAGATAGCATCCGCGCTGAAAAAATCAAACTATTACAATCTATCGAGCCGATTCCTGTCGATGCGCTGAATAAACATGCATTCCGTGCGCAATATGCGGCAGGTCGGGTCTGTGCAGCTGATGGCCATGGTGAAAACGTTGTCGGCTATTTAGATGAGCTTGCCAGAGATGGCATCACAGAAAGTGTGACGGAAACTTATGCCGCGCTTAAATTATTTATTAACAACCCTCGCTGGAAAGGCGTGCCGTTTTACGTACGCACGGCAAAACGTTTACACGAAGGTAATACGGCGGTTTCGATACGCTTTAAAAAAGCACCTATGCAACTGAATGATGAACAGCATCAAAACTGGCTCATTCTCAATATCCAGCCACGCGAATGCCTCAAAATGGAAATTGAATCGAAGATTCCAGGGCTAGATATTGCCACCCGCACATTGAGTATTGACGGCCCACAACGCCAAACAGGCGATGAAAGCATAGACTCTTACGAATCACTTTTGCTTAATTTAATGGAAGGCGACCCATCGCTCTACCTACACATTAGCGAGGTTGAAGCACAATGGCGGCTGATTGACCCGATCGTAAAAGCCTGGACAGAAGACAAATCATCCGTCCATCAATATATTGCTGGTAGCCGCGATCCTAAAGAATCTGGTGTGATTTTTGAATCTGAAGATCAGTTCTGGCGTTACAGCATAGCGCTGGGTGGCGATAAACACTAATAAGACCATCAAAGTAATGTGTGAATATTAAGTTTTTATTTCTAAGCAATTTTACTTAAAAACTTTAGCTAAAATATTGAATTTATTGCTATTATTTGCACTTATTAAAAGCAAGCTAAAAGCGGAGTGATTCACTCCGCTTTTTTATCTTTTTAAACCATAAAAAGCATCGAATTATGAGCATAAAATCAGACAAGTGGATACGTAAAATGGCCGAACAACACGGCATGATAGAGCCGTTTGAACCGAATCAGGTCAAGCAGAATGCCAAGGGTGAGCGCATGGTATCTTACGGCACATCGAGTTACGGTTACGACATTCGCTGCTCTACCGAATTTAAGCTATTTACCAATATTAATAGCACCATCGTTGATCCTAAGAATTTCGACCCCAACTCATTTGTCGAAGTGAATGCAGATTACTGCATCATTCCACCAAACTCATTTGCCTTAGCACGCACGGTTGAATATTTTAGAATTCCGCGCAATGTGTTAACCATATGCTTAGGTAAATCCACTTATGCGCGTTGCGGCATCATTGTGAATGTCACGCCGTTCGAGCCAGAGTGGGAAGGTCATGTCACATTGGAATTCAGCAATACCACACCGCTACCAGCCAAAATTTATGCCAATGAAGGCTGCGCGCAAGTACTGTTTTTTGAAGCTGATGAAGATGATGTCTGCGAAACCAGCTACAAAGACCGTGGCGGAAAATATCAAGGCCAAGTTGGCGTTACATTGCCGAAAATTTGATGTCTAGCGGATTGCTACAATTAGATTCTAAAGTCCAGTTACATTAAACTGCCTCTCTACTAAATAGCTATGGATAATATATGAAGATTCTCCCGTCTGACCTAGAAAAAGCGGTAGCACAAAACATCATTAGTCAGGCGCAATGCGACAAGCTCTTGCAGATGTTGCAACAACACACGCAACATCAGGCAAATTTTAACTTTACTAATGTGCTTTATTACTTTGGCGGCTTAATTACAATAGGTGCCTTAAGCTTGTTCATGACCCTAGGATGGGAGAGTTTTGGCGCATCTGGGTTAATCACCATTACGCTCTTTTATTTACTACTTAGCCTAGCACTTACCCATTACTTTCTTCACACAAAGCATTTACCCATACCAGCAGGCATTACCGCAGCACTTGCCGTCACCCTGATTCCATTATTAGTTTTTGGCATCCAAACGGCCTTGGGGCTATGGTCTGGTGATAGCATGCATTATCAGGACTACCACGTTTATATTGACTGGCGCTGGATTACGATGGAAATCGCCACGCTAGTGGCGGGCGCGGCGCTGTGCGCATATTACCGCCTGCCCTTTATGATGATGCCAATCGCTGTTACGCTTTGGTACATGAGCATGGATTTAGCCCCTTATTTTTATCGCGAATATGTATCTTGGACTGAACGCCAACTGGTGTCCCTTTGTGTAGGAATATTGATTATTGCTTTTGCTATTTTGATTGATTTTCGTAATAAAAACAGACACAAAGACTACGCTTTCTGGCTTTATATTTTTGGCACGATGGCATTTTGGGGTGGTCTAAGTAGCATGAATTCTGGTAGTGAGTATGGAAAACTCATCTATTGTCTAATTAATATTGGGATGATTATTGTTGGTAGCTTGTTAGACCGCCGCGTTTTTGTAATTTTTGGTGCATTGGGCGTTGCAGGCTACTTAGGTTATCTGGCATGGCATACATTTCAAGACAGTGCGATTTTCCCATTAGCACTTACCATAATTGGCTTTGGAATCATTGCATTAGGCATTTGGTGGCAAAAAAACGAAGAGAAAATATTTGGCAATATGCGTAAAAAGTTATTGCCACAACTTGTTGATCGCTGGTAAGCAGCACAATACTTTTGAGAGAAATAAATTCATGAAATTCCGTTTCCCCGTTGTGATCATTGACGAAGACTTCCGCTCTGAAAACTCTTCAGGTCTAGGCATACGCGTACTGGCTAAAGCCATTGAAGCTGAAGGTGTTGAAGTGCTGGGCGTGACCAGTTATGGTGACCTCACCTCGTTTGCGCAGCAGCAAAGCCGCGCTTCAGCGTTTATTTTGTCTATTGATGACAATGAGTTTATTGATGGAAACCAAGATGCTTTAGACAGCTTGCGTAAATTCGTCGATGAAATTCGCTATCGTAATGAAGAAATTCCAATTTTCTTACATGGTGAAACTCGCACTTCGCGCCACATTCCAAATGAAATTTTGCGCGAACTCAGCGGCTTCATTCACATGTATGAAGATACCCCTGAGTTTGTAGCGCGCTATATTCTGCGTGAAGCACGTACTTATTTAGATAGCTTACCTCCGCCATTTTTCAAAGCCTTAACAGAATATGCTGCAGATGGCTCTTACTCATGGCATTGTCCTGGTCACTCAGGCGGGGTAGCTTTTTTAAAATCACCAGTCGGGCAAATGTTTCACCAATTCTTTGGTGAAAACATGCTACGTGCGGACGTTTGCAATGCGGTGGATGAGTTAGGTCAACTATTGGACCACACTGGCCCAGTAGCCGCTTCTGAGCGCAATGCAGCCCGTATTTACAACTGCGATCATCTGTACTTTGTAACTAACGGTACATCTACCAGCAATAAAATCGTGTGGAACTCAACCGTTGCTCCTGGCGATGTAGTGGTGGTTGATCGAAACTGCCATAAATCTGTATTGCATGCCATTATTATGACGGGTGCTATTCCGGTATTTTTAATGCCGACACGCAATCATTTCGGCATTATCGGGCCAATACCGAAATCAGAATTCGAATGGAAAAATATTCAAAAGAAAATCGACCGCAACCCGTTTGCTACTGATAAAAATGTGAAGCCGCGTGTATTAACCATCACGCAATCCACTTATGATGGCGTGCTGTATAACGTTGAAGAAATCAAAGAAATGCTCGATGGCAAAATCGATACGCTACATTTTGATGAAGCTTGGTTACCACATGCTACTTTTCATGATTTTTATGGTGATTACCACGCGATTGGCGAAGACCGTCCGCGCTGTAAAGAGAGTATGGTATTTTCAACCCAATCAACGCATAAACTACTTGCTGGCTTAAGCCAAGCGAGCCAGATTTTGGTACAAAATGCCGAAAACCATCAACTAGACCGCGATATATTTAACGAAGCTTATTTGATGCACACCTCCACTAGCCCGCAATATTCAATTGTTGCGAGTATTGATGTAGCCGCAGCCATGATGGAGGCGCCAGGGGGCACTGCATTGGTTGAAGAAAGCTTAATGGAAGCTTTAGACTTTCGCCGTGCGATGCGTAAAGTGGATGAAGAATGGGGTTCAGACTGGTGGTTTAAAGTTTGGGGCCCAGATGATTTAAGCGAAGAAGGCTTAGAAGAACGTGATGCTTGGATGCTTAAAGCGAACGAAGCTTGGCATGGGTTTGGTAACTTAGCCGAAAACTTTAATATGCTAGACCCGATAAAGGCGACTATTATTACGCCGGGCTTGGACATTAAGGGCGACTTCTCTGATGAGCTTGGCATTCCAGCGGCCATCGTGACTAAGTATTTAGCTGAACATGGCGTGATTGTAGAAAAAACTGGACTGTACTCATTCTTTATCATGTTCACCATTGGCATCACCAAAGGCCGCTGGAACACAATGGTAGCTGCGCTACAGCAATTTAAAGATGATTACGATAAGAACCAACCGCTATGGAAAGTTTTGCCTGAATTCGTGCAAAAACTGCCACGCTATGAAAAAGTAGGCTTACGTGATTTATGCAAACAGATTCATGAAGTATACAAAGCTAACGATGTTGCCCGCTTGACGACTGAAATGTACTTGTCTGACATGATACCAGCCATGAAACCAACCGACGCGTTTGCTAAAATGGCGCATCGGAAAATAGACCGTGTGCCAATTGACGATTTAGAAGGCCGTATTACAGCAGTATTGCTCACGCCCTACCCGCCAGGTATTCCATTACTAATTCCAGGCGAACAGTTCAACAAAATTATTGTGAATTATCTAAAATTTGCCCGTGAATTTAACGAAAAATTCCCAGGTTTTGAAACCGACAATCACGGCTTAGTGAAACAAATTGTGGATGGTAAAGCGATTTATTACGTGGATTGTGTAGAGCAATAATTAAAACTACTATTTACGCGCATAAGTAATATAAGCAAAAGGTAAACCTTGCGTTGAAGCATGTGCTTCACGCGAGGTTTCTTGCCATTGGTGCATATCAATTGCTGGAAAAAACGCATCGCCAGCCACCTCTAAATCAACCTCAGTCATATAAAGTTTGTTAGCAAGCTTAAGTCCATCTTGATACAACTCCGCACCACCGATTACAAAGGCCTCAGCATCATTTTGGCATAGCGCTATGGCCGCTTCTAGTGAGTGTGCGACCAGCGCACCTTCTAGCGTGTAATTCGCATTGCGTGTAACAATCACCGTGGTACGCCCCGGTAACAAGCGTCCAAGCGACTCATAGGTTTTACGACCCATAATAATATGGTGTCCCGTAGTCAGCGCGCGGAAATGTTTTAGATCCTCTGGCAAATGCCAAGGCAAAGTATTATTGACACCAATCACACGATTATGTGCAACGGCAACGATTATGGAAAGTATGGTCATAGGGTATTTTACCTGAGCAACGTATAAAACTTGTTGAAACAAGGTACTGGAGGCGCGAACCAGAGTCGAACTGGTCTAAACGGCTTTGCAGGCCGCGGCATAACCGCTTTGCTATCGCGCCATCTATTAAGAAATACTATGAATCAAACCATTCAAAGTATGAGTTGAAACTAAAACGGCGAAAGCATATATGCTTTCGCCGTTTTATGCCATTTTAACTAAAGCATGATTTTTACAACTAATCATGCCTATTAAATTTGTGGAGCGGGAAACGAGACTCGAACTCGCGACCTCAACCTTGGCAAGGTTGCGCTCTACCAGCTGAGCTATTCCCGCGTTAAGACAGGCGCCATTATAGCGGGTTTCGAGATGTCGTCAAGACTAATTCACACAGTTTTTATTATATTATTTAGCCTTCATTTTCGGCCAAGCGGCCTTCAGATAATAAGCCATTGATAGTAATGTTAAAAATGCCGCAATCACAATTAAACCGTGTCCAATTAATTTTGTTTGGAATATTCCCATGCGACCCAAATCAACATCATCCCAAAACAACAAGAATAAAATTGCGAGCATTTGCACTGCAGTTTTCACTTTTCCTATCATAGCAACGCCTACACTACTGCTTTGGCCTTCGCCTGCCATCCATTCGCGTAACGCACTAACGGCAATTTCACGACCAATAATCACCAAGGCAACAATCGCGCCTACGCGCTCAAACTCAACCAGCACGATTAAAGCTGCAGCTACCATCAACTTATCCGCTACGGGGTCTAAAAATGCGCCGAATGACGACGTTTGATTTAACAGTCGCGCCAAATAACCATCCAGCCAATCAGTAAAGGCCGCAATGGTAAAAACCAGCGTTGCAATAATATTGACCGAATGTGAAGGCATGACACCTAACATATGAAGATTATTGGGCAGATAAAAAACGCCGACGAATACTGGTATGAGTAAAATGCGTAACCATGTCAGCATGGTGGGTATATTGCAGGTCATTTAAGTTGCTCGCTTTTAGTGTGATGCTTCGTCAATGTAATTCCCCATAAATCTTTTCTGCCAAACCCTGGCTGATGCCTTCAACCTTGGCAATTTCATCAATACTAGCACTCTTTACGCCGTCTAAGCCACCAAAGCGCGTTAGCAGGGCTTTACGGCGCTTTGCACCTATCCCTTCAATATCTTCCAGACTTGAGTGCATTCTTGCCTTGGCACGCTTGGCTCTATGGCCTGTTATGGCGAACCGATGCGCCTCGTCGCGGATTTGTTGCAATAGGTGTAAACCTTTATTGTCTTTTTCCAAATTGAGCATTTCACCTGTGTCAGAAAAAATCATGGTTTCTAAGCCGGGTCTTCGCTCTTCGCCTTTGGCAATGCCTACCAACAAAATATCTTCCAAACCGACTTCCAGCATCACCTCAACGGCGACCCCCAACTGACCTTTTCCGCCATCAATAAACACTAAATCGGGCCGCACACCCTCGCCTGCCGCTACTTTTCTATATCGGCGGGTCAGCACGTCTCTCATGGCCGCATAATCATCGCCAGGCGTAATCCCTGTGATGTTATAGCGGCGATACTCACTATTTTGCATATCACCACGATCAAACACCACGCAACTACCTACCGTCGCCTCGCCCATCGTGTGGCTAATATCAAAACATTCAATCCGCTCTGTGCTGTCAGGCAAGTGAAGCGCCTCGCGCAAGGCCAATAACTTAGCATTTTGATTAGCTGAAGTGGCGGCACGCTGACCTAAGGCAAGCTCGGCATTGGTTTGCGCCATTTTTAGCCATACGCGCTTATCGCCAATGGCATTGGTATTTATTTTAACCTTGCGCCCGGCTTGCTCACTTAACACTTCTTCAAGCACCGTTGCGTCTATTTTAATGCCAACGACAATGAACGGCGGCGTATTTTGCGCTACATAATGTTGCGCTAAAAAAGCTTCCATGCTGGCTTCTAAGGTTTCGCCATCTGAATTTTTAGGCATATAACTTCTATCACCCAAATGTCGCCCACCGCGTATCATCACCAGATTAATACAGTGCTGACCTTGCAGTTCGGCACAGGCAATGATGTCGGCATCAGATACATTAAAGTCGCTCACAAATTGCTTGGCTTGCACTTGGCGTAAGGCTTGCATACGATTGCGATAAACCACCGCCAACTCATACTCTTGGTTAGCCGCTGCCGCATTCATTTCATCGCCTAGCGCGTCTATCACCTCATTGGTTTTGCCCTGCAAAAATAAAGCGGCCTGATGCACATCTGTCCGATAATCTGCATCTGAAATCAAGCCCACGCATGGCGCTGTACAGCGCTCAATCTGGTGCTGCAAACAGGGGCGGCTACGATTGGCGAACACCGTATTTTCACAAGTACGCAACTTAAATACTTTTTGTAAAAGATGAATACTATCGCGCACTGCCACCGAATTAGGGAAAGGTCCAAAATACTGACTTCCTTTACGCTGCGTCCCACGGTGAAATGCCAATCGAGGAAAATCGTCGCCTGTAAGCGTAATGTAGGGATAAGATTTATCATCACGAAACAACACGTTATAGCGAGGCATTAAGCCCTTAATCATGTTGTTTTCTAGCAGCAAAGCTTCAGCTTCGTTGTGGGTAACTGTGGTTTCTATTCTAACGACATTGCTCACCATCATGCGCGTACGCGGGCTAGGTAAGTTTTTATTAAAGTACGATGAAACGCGCTTTTTCAGGTCTTTGGCTTTACCCACATAAATCACCTCGTCCGCGGCGTTTATCATGCGATATACGCCAGGCAGATTAGGCAGGTTTTTTAAGATGGGTTTAGGATCAAACATGAGGCTATTTTAACACCGCACTGTCGTGCAAAGGTCTTAAAACTCAACTCGTTTTTGCTTCTGCCATGCGCACTAAGCGGGCTTCTTCTGCTGCCCGAGTGTCATCGATTTCACGCATTACGCCTTTCAGGTCAACTGCTTTGGTGCTTTGTCTAAACCGACCAGTTAACTCAGTTTCTAGCGTTAAATCGCCGTGGGCATATAGCGCCCAAATCTCTTTGCCGTATTGCGTATTAAGCAACTCAGGTGCAAAACGCCCAAAATAATCACTTAAATTCCTGACATCGCGCGCTAGCATTTCGCTCGCATTATTGTTGCCTGCAGCATCCACGGCTTGAGGCAGGTCGATAATCACTGGGCCATCGCTACTCATTAGAATATTAAATTCAGATAAATCGCCATGCACAATGCCTGCACACAACATACGCACGACTTCTTTAATTAGCATACCGTGGTAAATTTTCGCTTGTTCTGCGCTAAATTCAACATCATTTAATCTGGGTGCGGCATTGCCGTTAGCATCGCTAACCAGCTCCATGAGCAACACGCCTTCGTAAAAATTATACGGTTCTGGCACGCGCACGCCAGCGTTAGCCAAGCGGTACAAGGCATCAACCTCTGCGCTTTGCCAAGCGGCTTCTTGCGATTCTCTACCGAATTTAGAGCCTTTAGCCATTGCGCGACTCTGGCGGCTGTTTTTAACTTTACGACCCTCGGTGTAATCCACGCTTTGGCGAAAGCTACGGTTATTGGCCTCTTTGTAAACTTTAGCGCAGCGCACGTCATCTCCACAACGCACCACGTACACAGTCGCTTCTTTGCCGCTCATTAACTGGCGGACAACTTCATCTATCAAACCATCTTCGAGAAGTGGCTCAAGTCTTTTAGGCGTTTTCATAGCGGCATTTTAGCACTTTCATTGTCATTGTGTCGCTTGGCTCATTGCTCATAAAAAACATTAAAAACACCTGCCCTGATAGGCAATAGGGACGGGCTTCGCAGAGTATGCTCTGAGAGGCAATAGGGACGGGCTTCGCAGAGCCGCCTCTGTAGGGTTTCTGCCTGCAATGAATGGGCACTAAAACCACGCGAGGGATTAAAAACTTTGCGCTATATTGATGTTGAATATCTGCGATAAAACCAGCGTTTAACCAGTTCAACCATCACTAAATAAACGATGCCCATCGCTAGTAAAATACTAAAAAATAAGGATGGAAGCGGCACAAAGCCGAAATATGCACCAACTGGCGTGTAAGGCAAAATAGCGGCAACGCTGACAATGAGCAACGACGTGCTGACAAGCCCGATATTTGGACGGCTTTGGAATGGGCTTCGGCGAGTACGGATAATAAAAATCACCAGCACTTGCGTGATAATGGATTCAACAAACCAGCCAGTGCGAAACAGCGCTTCATTGGCATTTAACACTTTTAACATAACGTAAAACGTCAAAAAGTCGAAGATGGAGCTGACTGGCCCCACTATCAGCATGAAATTACGGATAAAACGCATATCCCACTGCCGTGGTTTTTTAAGGTATTCCTGATCTACATTATCGAACGGTATGGTGATTTCGGAAACGTCATACAGCAGGTTGTTAAGTAAAATCTGTATCGGCAACATGGGTAAAAATGGCAAAAATAATGAAGCACCCGCCATGCTGAACATATTGCCGAAGTTGGAGCTGGTGCCCATCATCACATATTTCATAATATTGCCAAAAGTGCGCCTCCCTTCCATTACGCCTTGTTGCAGTACGTTTAAGTCATGCTCTAGTAGGATTAAATCGGCCGCATCTTTGGCGACATCTACCGCGCTATCTACCGAAATACTCACGTCTGCCAAATGTAGCGCTGGCGCGTCGTTAATGCCATCACCTAAATAACCCACAATATGGCCGCGCCGTTTTAAAGCCATCAGTACACGACTTTTAAGCGCAGGCGTCACTCGGCAAAACAGATTAACGTTTTCCACCCGCGCCTGTAATGCATCGTCAGTCATCAGGGCAATTTCACTACCAGTTAATATGCCTGTGACGGCTAGCCCCAGTTCATCACACACATGCTGTGTGACCAACTCGTTATCGCCCGTGACCACTTTAATGGCGATGCCACTTTTTTGCAGTTGCGTAAGCGCATGACTGGCGCTAATTTTTGGCGGATCAAGAAAAGCGGCAAAGCCAGCGAAGACCAACGCGGACTCATCGCTGATATTGGCATGTTGACGCTCAGCTTCAACCTGACGCCAAGCGATACCTAGTACGCGAAAGCCTTGTTGCGCCAATTTTGCTGCTTGTTGATTCAGCTCGGCTAGCTTATCAGCATCCAGCGTTTGCGGTGCGCCTGAGCTGTTTTCATAACGGTTACACAAGCCTAGCACATCCTCGCATGCGCCTTTTACCACTAAAAAATTAGCTTGTTCTTGCGCCAGCACTTGTTTAAGTAATACTGAAATACGTCTGCGCTCAAAATCGAAGGGCACTTCATCTATCTTTTGCCAGTGGCTCACATTTAGCGTTTCGTGGCGCAAAATCGCTTCGTCTAGCGGGCTTTTTAGACCAGTTTCAAAAAAGCTGTTGAGATAAGCCCATAACAACACTTTTTCACTCTCCTGCCCTTCACAATTGAGATGCCTTTCCAGACGGATTTTGGCCTCAGTCAGCGTGCCGGTTTTATCTGTGCAAAGTACATCCATACTGCCAAGATTATGGATTGCCGATAATCGCTTAACGATGACATGCTGCCGACTCATGCGCATTGCCCCGCGCGAAAGCGTGACGGTAATCACCATCGGCAGTAGTTCTGGCGTAAGCCCAACAGCCAGTGCCAGTGCGAACATAAACGACTCTAACCAAGGCCGATGTTGCAATAAGTTAACCAGCAGCACAAACATGACCAGAAAAAACGTCAGGCGCAAAATCAGCATGCCGAAACGATAAGTACTATGCTCAAATGCGGTAGCTGGCGCTGTAACATTGAGTGAACCTGAAATATTGCCTAGCGCAGTTTTGGCACCTGTCATACAAACCAACATACGCGCCGAACCGCTTACCACATGAGTTCCAGCAAAAACGGCAGTTAGCGCATTCATTAACTCAGTATCGTCTTGCAGCGCCACGTTGACATGTTTTTCTACAGGATAAGGCTCGCCAGTTAACAATGCCTGATTCACAAAAAAATCATCCGCTTCAATCACGCGACCATCGGCTGGAATCAGATCGCCAGCACTGAGAATGACCACATCGCCAGCGACAATGTGCTCAACATCCAGCTCAATAGGCTTACCATTTCCATTAAAATCTTCACGTCTAAGCACAGTTGCTTTAACCGCAACGGATTTTCGTAAAGCCTCTGCCGTCCGCTCTGCACGGTACTCTTGCATAAAATCTAGCGTTACACTTAATACCACCATCGTAACGATGATGATAAAGCTGGTGAGCTCTGCGGTAAACGCCGAGAGCAGGCTTGCGACCAACAGCAAAATTACCAGAGGATTACGAAATCGTGAAAAGAACTGTAAGAGCAAGTTACGTTTTTTGATGGCGCTGACGATGTTGGGGCCAAACTGCGCTAGGCGAGCTTCAGCCTCGGCTGTGGTCAGTCCAGATGCGCCAGACTCTAAAGTTAAGTTGAGGTCGGCAATGGCTTTTAGCCACCATTTTTCATTCATATCAAGCATTGATAATAAAAACCTTTGCCCTAAGGAAGTGTTATTTAACGTAAAAATTCTCGCCTAGAATTTAACTGCTGATATATGCCAAGCACTTGATATACGTCAAAAAATAATGGATTTCCAAACTAATAATATTGATTTACTATTAGTAGGTATTGAAGGTGCATATTAGGTAGAAAAATGATGATCCCACAAAGTACTTTTCATCTGGTGAATGACAATATCCTCAAGGCCGAAGTGAATATCCATGCTGGTAATGTCACGTTAATGGGCGTATTAGCGTTACCAAATGAGACTGACAGCATTGTGCTGTTTGTGCATGGCAGTGGTAGCAGCCGCCACAGCGCACGCAACCTTTACGTTGCCTCGGTGTTACAATCGATGGGTATTGGCACGTTGTTATTTGATTTACTCACTGCGGATGAAGAGCTAATCGACAATCGCACGGCTCACTTGCGCTTTGATATTGGCTTACTGGCAGAACGGCTTATTGATGTAACGCATTGGGTGCAGGCAAACCCCAGCACCTCACAACTAAAGATAGCTTACTTTGGCGCAAGTACAGGCGCGGCAGCCGCTTTGGTAGCAGCGGCGGTGCTTGGCAGGCAAATAGAAGCGATCGTTTCGCGCGGCGGTCGGCCAGATTTAGCTGGTGATGCATTGACTGAAGTTAAAACTCCTACCCTACTCATTGTCGGCAGTTTTGATAATGCGGTGATCGAGCTTAACCAACAAGCATTTGCACTATTGCACTGTGAAAAAGAGCTGGAAATAGTACACGCCGCCACTCATCTGTTTGAAGAACCGGGCAAGTTGGAAGAAGTCGCCAAGATTTCAGCGCACTGGTTTGTGCAAAAGCTACAAAAATATAAGCTAAAAGATAGTTTATAAAATAACTGTAAGGAATTTTGTTCTCATTCGTTTAAGATACACATCCACAACTTACAGGATGTTCTACTAATCAAACGGGAGTTAAAAAATGTCTTTAATGTGCAATATGAATGGCCAATGCTCAGCCACCAATGGAATGTGTATTCACGAAAAAATGATGATGGTAGTTGTCATGGTCATGGTTTTAGGTGCCGTTGGTCACTGGGTGCTACACTGGTTTTAATTGGAACTATTTATCGGTAAGTTATGGAAAAAGGTAATGCTCTGAACTCAAATACTTGGCTTGAAGAACATGGGGATTACCTATTCCACTTTGCCTTGCAGAGGCTGAAAGATAGGGCTTTAGCTGAGGACATGGTGCAAGATACCCTTATCTCAGCAATCACAGCTAAGGAATACTTTCAGCCTAAAGCCTCCATCCGAACATGGCTTACCTCTATCCTTAAAAATAAAATGGTGGACTATTGGCGGCGGCAAGGACGTGAAATATCTGCTACCGATTTAATGGATGATGCCGACAATGGCAACGTAGATGATTTTTTTGACAAAGCCGGGCGCTGGACAGACATGCCTAACATTTACCCTAATCCAGATTCAGCCTTGGAGAGTAAACAGTTCTGGGGCATCTTCGAAATTTGTATGTCAAAACTGAAGCCGCAACAGGCGGAGATTTTTCTTGCCAAAGAAGTCCATGGCATGGATAACGAAGAGATTAGTGACAACTATTCTTTAAGTCCAAATAACGTTTGGGTACTAATGCATCGAGCCCGACTAGCGCTTGGCAAGTGCCTCGAAATTCATTGGGCTAATTGAGGCTGAATATATGGTGAACTGCAAACAAGCAAGTGAATTGATGTCTCAGTCGATGGATGCTCCATTACCTTTCGGTAAGAAGATATCACTCAAATTTCATCTCATGATGTGCCACGGCTGTACGAATTTCTTAAGCCAGATTTCATTTCTGCACAAGGTTGTAAGTCATTTTGACACATGTGGTCATTGTGAATCTATGCATCTTTCTGATGAGGCTAAAAAACGCATTCAGGAAACTTTACTCAAACAACAAGATAAGGTAGTCTGATCTAATCTAATATTCCATGACTGCCTGATATTTGGTTGTAAGGAATCATCTCCGAATACGACCAACTAGCATTTCCATTTTTAAGGGAGTTCATCATGAAATCGTTATTGCGTCACATCCTCATATTGTCATTCATGGTCGTAAGCACCGCTATGGCTGATACGATACCATTTACCCAAGCAGCTTTCGACAGGCTGCAACATGAAGGCAAACCCGTTCTTGTCGGCATTCATGCGGACTGGTGTCCGACCTGTAGAGCACAAGCACCCATAATCGCGTCCTTGCTCAAGCAAAAGGACTATCAGGGAATCACTTTACTTCGCGTTGACTTCGATAA
This sequence comes from uncultured Pseudomonadota bacterium, assembly GCA_903846555.1. GTDB lineage: Bacteria > Pseudomonadota > Gammaproteobacteria > Burkholderiales > Methylophilaceae > Methylotenera. The sequence continues at coordinate 8,037 of CAINBI010000092.1, read as the reverse complement.
CCAAAAGGATGTTGTTCGATCTTTTCACGTCATTCAGCAAAGTACTCTAATTGTATTTAAGGGTGGTAAAGAAGTTGGCCGCAGTTTAGGGGATACTTCACCTGAAAGCATCGAAAACCTGTTACGTAAGGCTTTGTAAAGGGTTTAGCATGTTTACTGCATTTGGAACTTATGGTCTCAGTTATCTGGCTGGAGTATTGTCCACGCTATCACCCTGCGTGTTGCCATTGTTGCCAATACTGGTCGGATCCGCCGTGTTGGCACATCGCTTTGGTGCAATAGCATTGGCCGCTGGTTTGGCATCTTCATTCACCATTGTTGGCGTATTTATTGCCAGCGTGGGGGTTGCAATTGGTTTAGACCAAGAAGTTTTTCGTAATATTGCAGCAGTTTTACTCATTTTATTTGGTATCACTTTGCTTTCCAGTACATTGCAGGCGAAGTTTGCCGTTGCCACTTCTGGTTTGAGCGGTTCAGGGCAATCCCTGCTAAGTCGCATTTCAACAGATGGTTTGTTAGGTCAATTTGCACTTGGCCTACTGCTTGGCATCGTCTGGAGCCCTTGCGTAGGGCCGACTTTGGGGGCCACGATAACCCTCGCTAGTCAAGGTCAGAGCCTTGCGCATGCGACGCTAGTCATGGCACTCTTTGGTATAGGTGCCAGTACCCCTTTGATTATCTTTGGCATGCTCTCGCGTCAGGCTGTGATGAAGTTTCGTGACAAGATGCTGACCGCAGGCTCCGCAGGCAAGAAAATACTTGGGACTCTATTACTGGCGCTAGGCTTGATGATTGTGACTGGTGCAGACAAGAAATTTGAAACAGCAGCTCTAAAGCTTGCGCCTGATTGGCTCGTTCGGCTTACAACATCTATATAAATAATGGCATTCACATCTAAATTTAGTGAGTCTTTAAAGTCAACAGAGCATCGAGGTAATCAGAAAGACTTGGAGCCTACTTAACAAATTAATTCTGGAGAGTGTTAGATATTTATTTTGATGAATGTTAAAAATAATTTGTAAGGAATCGTCAGTTCATTCGTCTAATATACATGCGATTCAGTAACGTCATTTAACATTGCCGGATCTCAACCTAAGTTTCACTTAATTATTATTCAAGGAATATCTAATGAAAACACCAAATAAAACTCTATCAGCCATCATCGGCGCAGCCTTTGTTTCATCTTTAGCATTGGCTCCAGTTGTGCATGCAACACAAAATCCATTTGCGATGCAAGCACTGTCTAGCGGTTATATGGTTGCAGAAGCGGACACCAAAGCGGCAGATATGCCTGCCGATGGAAAAGCAATGGAAGGAAAAATGAAAGACGGTAAATGCTCTACTGGTAAATGTAGCGCAAGCAAAAAGAAAGCCATGAAAGGAAAAGCTGAAATGAAGGCTAAAGAAGGTAATTGCAGCGCTGAAAAGAAAGCGATGTCAGAAGATAAAGCCAAAGAAGGCAATTGCAGCGCTAATAAGAAATAAACACTATGCAAACCAGATTGCCACTCTCTGGTGCAGGCCTCGGTCTGAAGCGCGAGCTTATGTCGCAGCTTCAGACCGAACAACCTTCCGCCATCGACTTTTTTGAAGTTGCCCCTGAAAATTGGATTGGCATCGGTGGCGCACGCGCCAAACAGTTCGCTTGGTTTGCCGAACGTTATCCCATCGTTGCGCACGGGCTTTCACTCTCTTTAGGTGGGCCTGATGCACTAGATGAAGTCCTGCTGCATCGTATCAAGGGGTTTCTGGATCAATTCAACATTCCGTTATATACCGAACATCTTGCCTACTCCAGTGTCGGTGGTCACTTGTATGATCTGCTGCCAATTCCAGCGACAGAAGAAGCTGTTAAACACGTTGCCAAGCGTATTCACCGTACCCAAGAAATCTTAGAGCGCCGTATCGCCATAGAGAATGCCTCTTATTATGTCGCGTCACCCGTTTCTGATATGAGTGAAATTGACTTCATTCGTGCTGTTCTGGAAGAAGCAGATTGCGACCTGCATCTGGACGTAAACAACATCTACGTCAACAGCATCAACTTCGGTTTCGATGCGTTAGAATTTTTACGGCAGTTGCCAGGTGAAAGCATCGCCTATGTCCACACTGCAGGCCACCTGCAGGAGGCGCCCGACCTCATCATCGACAACCATGGAGACGCGGTGATTGACCCAGTGTGGGACTTGCTGGACGAAGCTTATAAACTATTCGGCGTATCTCCAACACTATTAGAGCGCGATATCAATATTCCACCGTTAGCTGACTTGGTTGTAGAAGTTGAACATATTGCCGCCTTGCAACGCAAATACCTTGCAAGCACACCACGACGCTTGCTTGCATGATGCAACCAACCTTCCAGCAATATCAAACCCAGTTTACCGACCACATACGCGATCCTAAACTGTCGCTGCGGCCAAAAGGTGTCCAAGCCCGTGGCATGAGTATCTATACGGCTATTGTGTTTAACAATATGGATGAAACACTCTCAGCCTGCTTCCCAGTATGCAAGAAAATAATCGGTGCACGTCGCTGGAAGCGTCTAGTACGCGCTTTCATGACGGATCACCGATGTACTACACCATGGTTCCGGAAAATACCTGAAGAGCTGCTACGCTGGCTGGAAACTTCACCACAAGCTGCACATGATTTGCCCCCATTCCTATTAAGCCTTGCGCATTACGAATGGGTAGAGCTTTCGATTGCTGTTTCTGATGCTACTTTAGATACCACTCCAGATGCAGATGGCGACCTACTTACAGGGTTGCCTGCTTTAGCCCCAGCGCTTGTGTGCTTGAAATACGATTACCCTGTACACCGTATTTCACCCAGATTCAAACCTACCCAGCCTTTAGCGCAAGCAGTCCATTTACTGGTATTTCGTGATGTTGATGATACCGTGCAGTTTATGGAATTGAATCCAGTCAGCGCACGTTTAATCGAGCTGCTGCAAGAAACTAAAATTACAGGCCGGCAAGCGATTGAAGCAATCGCCACTGAAATTCAATTCCATGATTTATCTGTCATGGTGAAATTTGGCGCTGAGTTACTGAGTAGCCTTCAGCAAAGAGGGGCAATTTTAGGTGCTATTGCCTAAATAAACGCGGTTCAATCCAAACCACTTAACCTACTTAGAATGATACTTATGCCAAGACTAATAAACCTTTACACACGCATGATTTACTGGCTTGAACGCATCGCACCCATATTGCCGCCATTAGCATTACGCTTGTTATTAGCTTGGGAGTTTGGCGAATCTGGATATGAAAAACTCACGGGCTCCAATTGGTTTGCAGATTTAACATTCCCATTCCCGTTTAATCTGGTTTCTGCTGAAATCAGCTGGCAAATATCGATTTGGTTTGAATTAATAGGTGCAGCGGCTCTTGTATTGGGGTTAGCAACACGCTTCTTCAGCATTTCCTTGATGACGCTGACCTTGGTCGCCATTGCTTCTGTTCACTGGCCAGAACACTGGAACACTATCGGTGAGTTACTACGTGGTTACCGCATCGTAGATGAAGAAGGTGATGGGTTTGGAAACTACAAACTTCCGCTGATGTATTTGGTGATGTTCATGCCACTGCTGTTTGGCGGTGCGGGTAAGCTTAGTTTAGATCATTTACTCTCTCGCTGGATTTGTATAACTATTCCTCTAAATAATGGCAGGTGTATTATGCTGGCGCCATTGTCCTCAAGGTCGTAGATGAGCTTCTTGCGCTGTTCCGCGATATTCTCCAAAGAAGTTTCCAGCAGTCGCAAGTGCTCTCGCTGTAGATTAACCACCCCTGTGTGAGTGCAGTCGCAGGCTAAGCTCGCACTCCATTTGCCAAAACCCATCAAAATCATCCATCAAGTACACGGCTATCTGTTCTGAATGGATTAAATCAAAAATTCATTCTGCAAGCTCGGTAAAATGCGGCAAAAATTGCGGTGCTGATACTTCTGGAAATTCAATCGCGGAAATTTGGGTTGTAAGTTCAGTGATTGAAAATATCAGGTGTTGTGTTAGCAACTATAATTGCTAATTGGGTAGCCCAAGTTAACAACTTTAATTGTTTAGAACAAAAAAATAATTGAAACTTTTACCCACTAGCACTCTCCAACGCTGAGTGCTAAAATGCGCTATCGGAGGATAAAAAATCAATGACCAATGCATTAACATTACCTATATTAGCGTCTGTAGATAGCTTAGAGCATTACTCTAAAGTGATTAAGACCTACCCTATTTTAACGGCCGAAGCTGAATATGCGCTTGCCATAAAATTTAAACAAGATAATGATTTGGAGGCAGCTCGCCAACTTATTGTGTCACATTTACGTTTAGTGGCTAGTATTGCGCGTGGCTACAATGGTTATGGCTTACCGCAGTCAGACTTGATTCAAGAGGGTAATATCGGCTTGATGAAGGCGGTAAAACGCTTTGACCCAGATCGCGGTGTTCGCTTGGTTTCTTTTGCGATGCACTGGATTAAGGCAGAAATGCACGAATACATTGTGCGTAACTGGCGTATGGTTAAAATTGCCACAACTAAAGCGCAACGTAAATTATTTTTCAATCTACGTAGCATGAGAACTGGCTTAAACAGCTTGCAACCCAGTGAAGTTGAACACATCGCGCATACGCTAAACGTTAAGCCTGAAGACGTGCGAGAAATGGAAGCTCGTCTAAATGGTCATGAGATTTCACTTGAAGCGAATATTGATGATGATAGTGATGAGCATTACAGTCCTATCGCTTATTTGCAAGACGAAGGTCTAGAGCCCCTAGAGGCAATACAAGCGAAGCAAACTGAAATTGCCAAAACAACTGGCTTAACGCACGCGCTTCAAAACTTGGATGATCGCAGTCGCAGAGTGGTTGAATCGCGTTGGCTACAGGAATCTGGCGGCAAAACCTTGCATGAACTTGCAGACGAGTTTGGTGTTTCAGCTGAGCGAATTCGCCAAATTGAGCAAAAAGCCATGCAAAAAATGAAAGTACTCATGTTGTCTAGCCGCTAACTTTATTAATTTAATCTAGAGTTTACCAGCCCGATTAAGAAAATCTGATTTTGTACTGCACCCCAAAGGTTGGCCATAAGCGCCCAACTGATTAAGGTGCTTTTTTTTACAAATATCCCTTTTATTGAATTCACCCATTAATAGCTACAAATACTCTGAGCGGACTAGCTAGCACTTCTATTGAATCCAGCTCTAATTTAGCGATAATTACAAATTTTGTATTAAAGCTTTGTGGATAAATGGCTAAAGTATTGTAAAATTGCTTCTGGCGGGCCTCCCCGCATTGTGAAATAGCCAACCTGGTCAGATGCGGAAGCAAGCAGCCACAACTATTAAGCAAGTGCCGGGGTAAGGGCTCGCCTCTTTCGTTTGTGCAACCAGTGACATTTGGTTGGTAAATTCGACTAAAGTTACTTTATGAAAGTAGATGAATTGATCTCATGAACTATGCAAGCCATATGAGTTACAAGGTCCTATGAGTTATCAGGTACTGGCCCGTAAATGGCGCCCAAAATCTTTCGAAACATTGGTCGGACAAGACCACGTAGTACGTGCGCTCACTAATGCGCTTGAACAAAATCGCTTACATCACGCTTACTTGTTTACAGGTACTCGCGGTGTCGGAAAAACCACTCTTGCACGTATTTTAGCTAAATCTCTTAATTGCGAAACTGGCATCACCGCTAGCCCTTGTGGTATTTGCACCACTTGCATGGAGATTGATAAAGGTCGTTTTATTGACCTTATTGAGGTGGACGCTGCGAGCAATACACAAGTGGATGCTATGCGTGATTTACTGGATGGTGCCCAATACGCGCCGACCGCTGGGCGATTTAAAGTGTACATCATCGATGAAGTTCACATGCTCTCAAAAAGCGCCTTCAATGCAATGCTTAAAACTCTGGAAGAACCGCCAGCACATGTTAAGTTTATCTTAGCTACTACTGACCCTCAAAAAGTGCCTGTGACGGTGCTGTCGCGCTGCTTGCAGTTTAATCTTCGCCAAATGGCTGGCACTTCAATTATCGGACATTTGCAAAACATACTCATGCAAGAGGGCATCCCGTATGAACCTTCCGCACTTCACCTGATAGCGCGTGCTGCAGCGGGGAGTATGCGCGATGCATTGTCACTGACAGATCAAGCGATTGCTTACGGTGGCCAAACGGTCAATGAGTCAGAAGTGCGTGCGATGTTAGGCGCAATCGATCAGAGCTATTTGTACCAACTTCTAAACGCTCTACTAATCAATGATGGCGCAAGCCTTATTGCACAGGCAAAAACCATGGAGGAACGCAGCTTATCCTTTGAGGCGGCTTTGAATGATTTAGCTCAACTATTGCATCAAGTGGCGGTAGCACAATCTGTGCCCGATAGTGTTGCAGACGATTTGCCAGAACGCGAAGCACTGTTAGCTTTGGCATGTAAAATTGATCCAGAAACCTTACAGTTATACTATCAAATTGCTTTATTAGGTCGCCGTGATATTGGCCTTGCGCCAGATGAGTTTGCAGGCTTCACCATGAGCTTGCTGCGTATGTTAGCGTTTACCCCAAATGGTGCTAATGCAAAAAATGATACTACGGCACATAAAGCACCCAAGCATCTAGCGAGTACGTTTAAACCACAGGCTGCATTACTGCCAAGTGCTCATGATTCATCAGCACATGTAGCGTCATCTAGGCAAGATGTTGAACAGCCCAGTGTCGCTCAGGCACATACTCCAGTATCGCAACTTGACGCTGATAACGCCTTAGAGAAAAATGCGCCAAAAATTCAAAGTAGTAGCCAATTCAATGGTAACTGGCGAGAATTAATAGGTGAGCTGAAGTTGGGTTTAGTGCGGTCACTAGCCCAGCAGTGCGAGCTGATTAGCTACGATGGAAACAGCATGTCGCTTAGCGTGCCAGAATCACAAAAACACTTATTATTACCTAATTATCAAGAAAAATTAGGAAGCGCTATATCGCAACATTTTGATAAGAAAATTAAATTACAGTTCAGTATAGGCGGCACTGGCAACACGCCAGCTAAACAAATTTCGCAAGAAAAAGCTCATGCGCAAGCTAACGCAGAAAGTGCGATTGAGGATGATGGTTTTGTGCAGGCGCTGATAAGTGAATTTGGCGCACATATTATCCCAAACAGCATTAAACCGATTTAAAAACATAAAGGACCTGTAATATGATGAAAGGCGGCATGGGTAATATGATGAAGCAAGCCCAGCAAATGCAAGCAAATATGCAAAAAGCACAAGCGGAGCTTGCCAATATTGACGTTGAAGGTATTGCAAGTAATGGTTTGGTCAAAGTTACAATGTCTTGTAATAATCAAGTCAAGCGCATCACACTAGATGACAGCGTGATGGATGACAAAGAAACCTTGGAAGACTTACTCGTAATTGCATTAAAAGATGCCGCAGCAAAAGCTGAAGCGACATCATCGGCACGCATGGCTAATTACATGCCAGCTGGTATGAAGTTGCCATTTTAATAAAATGATAAAGCTTAATTGTTGATGAAGAATCCGCCTGCGCTAGAGCAGTTGATTGACAGTTTGCGTTGCTTACCAGGCATTGGTCCAAAATCTGCGCAGCGCATGGCTTATTACTTATTGCAGCGCGACAGAAAAGGTGCTAACGCACTAGCCATAGCGCTCGACAATGCGTTACAGGTGGTCGACCACTGTAAACTATGCAATACCTTTAGCGAGCAGCCTATTTGCCCCTTGTGCGCCTCTGACAATCGCGACAGAAACTTGTTATGCGTGGTAGAAATGCCGACAGACCTTTTAATGCTAGAGAATACGCATACTTATACTGGTCTGTATTTTGTTCTGATGGGTAGATTGTCGCCATTAGATGGTGTAGGCCCAAAGGAAATTCACTTAGACAAACTCATCAAACGTGCGCAAGATGGAATCGTCCAAGAAGTGATACTTGCCACCAATTACACCGTTGAAGGCGAAGCGACTGCACACTATATTAGCGAACTGTTAAGAGCTCGTGGCATTAAAGCAAGCAGAATTGCACGC
>CAINBI010000091.1 GCA_903846555.1 uncultured Pseudomonadota bacterium | reverse complement strand
TGGAAAGATTGCTTGCAGCATGAGCTTGCGCTGTTGAATTCTCGCGAGATTGATCTTGAATTTGACCAATCACACCAGCTACTTGCTCTCCCAGCTTACCCAATGTTTCCTGTAATTTTTGCGAAGATTCAGTTTGTGACTGGCTTACAGAGGCACGAATCTGTTCAACAAACTCACCCATCTGCTTATTCAGCACACTCTGACGAGCTTCCATTGATGTGATGGCATGATTAAGTCGTTCAGCCATTGCTTCAGTGGCATTTTGCCCTGCTGTACTTATATTGGCAGCCAGTTTGTCGAAGCTGGAGGCACTAACCTGCATCGCTTGCGCAGTCTGCGCCAGCAACTCACTCATGCCGCTTAGTTGGCCACCAAACATTTTTTCCATTCGTGCAGAGAAGTCACTCAGTACATCTGTCAACATTCTGTTCACGGCATCGCCCTGATTCGCACCAACACCCTCAACAGCTTTAGAAATACGCTCCATTGGCCCGCGGAGACTATCCGCAAAACTTTGTCCGATACCAGAAGACATTTCCCTAATTTGTCTTTCTGTCAATTCGGTCAATATCTCTTTCAAGTCAGTTACTAAAGCATCCTTAAGTTGGGTTGCTTGCGTTGCAGAGGTCTCGGATGCATCCACCAGCCGCGCTAAGTATTCTTCTCCTGCACCAGCGTCAAAAAAACTGTCAATTAGTTGGCACAACCGTTCAACCTGCCTATAGCGTAAGGTTAACTCACGATTTGTCCACCAAGTAGTTAGCATTGCCAACCCGATGGCGATGGCTGATACATTGAAGGCATGACCAACACCTTGAATAAGCAGCTTAAGTGAAGTTTTTATCTCCTCAGGACCAACTCCTATATCAAATCCGTTTAATCCATTAATCAATCCAGAGAATGTGCCAATAATACCTAAGCCAGTCAGAATCCCTGGCAGGTGCTTATAGAAAGCAGTTTTAAGAGGCGTTTCAACTAGGGCCTGTTCAGAGAAAAAAACCTCTGCCATTGCTGTAGCACGGTAACAGGTCACTTTTAACTGCCCAGAAGTATCCAGCTGTTTTTGCGGATGAAGCGTTTCGGAAAACTCACCCCATAAGTGCTGCAATTCATCCGTGACCATCACCTCTTGAATTTCGTGAAGATCAATTATTGGAGTACTTGCCAACCTTTTTTTGACCTCACCTAGTTTGAGAGTGGCAGCCCGAAGCTGCATATGAAGACGTAGTGATGGCCAAACGAATTGGACAAAGAAGAAGCATGTGGTTAGAACTAGAAGAGCAATAACACTCGGTATAATAATAATTTTTGGGTTGCCACCAACTAGTGACAAATAGTGCGAAATTAAATCCATGCCAAATCCATCCATTCAATAAAGCCTCAACCTACATCACTAGCTTATTAGGCTATATTGCTTATTTAGGTGACGAGTAAAGCTTTTGAAAATATACCACAGATATCCCCTGCACCCGATAATGACAATTGAAGCTAATTTAGAGAGGCAGCTAAGTGCTGATTGCTGAAGTAGATGGGTAAAACCTATGCGGCAGCTTTGTCCCCCATTACTGCCGATTAGCCTTGAGTCCCGCCTGACGAAAAATGGTCGATAGTGACGCCACGTCAGTGTCCGCACATGACGACAGTCTAATTTCTAAGTTAATTGTCCAAATCAATCATGCAATTTTTTGCTTAGCAATTACAAAATGCAAAATCAATTACAGAATACGGGCACTCATTTTTTCTTAGATTTCTTGCTGCGAATGCCAAGGCGCTACTTTAATGAGTAATAACATACCGGGAATGGCGGCTAAAAAGCAGAAGATAAAAAAGTTCTTCCAGCCTAAGCCTTCTACTAGATAGCCTGTTGCAGCGTTGGCAAAAGTACGCGGTACCGCAGCAAGGCTGGTAAACAGGGCAAATTGCGTGGCGGTATAAAGCGGGTGGGTAGTGTGGGCAATGTAGGAAACAAAAGCAGCGGTGCCTAAGCCCACGCCCAAGGCTTCAATGCTAATGACTAAGCCCAGCACAATGGCATTGTGGCCCACCGAAGCCAGCAACACAAAGCCTAAAATCGCCAGCATTTGTACCGCGCCAAATAGCCATAATGCGCGATTGATCCCAAGTTGCAGCATCCACACGCCGCCCAATATGCCGCCGATGACGCTGGGCCATAAGCCTGCATTTTTGGCGATCAGGCCAATTTCGGTTTTACTGAATCCCATATCCAGATAAAAAGGTGTGGCAAGCGCGGTCGCCATGCTGTCGCCCAATTTATAGAAGAAAATAAAGGCGAGTATAAGCAATGCAGATTGCCAGCCACGTCTGCTAATAAACTCTTGGAACGGCTCTGTGACGGCTGCTCGCAAGGTTTTAGGCGCTCCACTTTTTAATGCAGGCTCTTTGACAAAAATCGTCATTAAAATACCTGGCAACATAAATAGCGCGGTAATCAAAAACACACTGCTCCAAGGTAAATGGTCTGCCAATATCAAAGCCAGTGAACCGGGCACCAAGCCAGCAATTTTATAAGCATTCACATGAATGGCATTACCCAAACCGAGTTCAGCGTCTAGTAATAACTCGCGGCGATAAGCATCTAACACAATGTCTTGAGAGGCGCTAAAAAAAGCGACGACGCTGGCTAAATAAGCAATCATCCAAATATCAAACTTGGGGTTGAATGCGCCAAAAATTGGAATGGATAACAGTAATAAAATTTGAGAAATGAGTAACCAGCCGCGCCTGCGGCCTAATGGCGGGATGAAGCGGTCAAAAAATGGCGCCCATAAAAACTTCCAAGTGAAGGGTAAGTTGATCAGCGCGAATAGGCCGATGGCTTTTAAATTGACGCCTTCAGAGCGTAGCCATGCGGGCAATAAGCTGACGAGAATATAAAGCGGTAAGCCTGAGCTAAAACCGGTGAAAATACACACAAGCATGCGCTTATTCAGTAGCGATTGCCAGAGGCTCACTGGCGTTGTTGTGGATTGATGCAACACTATTTTAGCTGGGTATTTTCTAAACGATACATGGCCAAGTTGCCCATTAAATTAGGCATAAAAGTCACCGGTTTATTGTCGGTCAACACCAATCGTTCTTTAATAGTAATGTTGCTGTCTTTACAAAATTGGTCGAAATCGTTGATGGTACATAAATGCACATTGGGCGTATTGAACCATTGATGTGGCAAACTTTTTGAAACAGGCATATTGCCAGTTAATATTTGACTACGATTACGCCAATAGCCAAAATTAGGAAAAGTGACGATGACTTCATGGCCGACACGTAACATTTCACGCACGATGCCTTCAGTATTGTGCACGGCTTGTAAGGTTTGCGAGAGTATCACGGTGTCAAACGATTGGTCTTCAAAGCCGGATAAGCCGGCCTCTAAGTCCATTTGAATCACGTTAATGCCGCTGGACATGCCTGCTAGCCAATTAGCATCATCTTTTTCTACACCATACCCGCGCACTTCTAATGAGGCTTTTAAATATTGCAGCAAAGCACCATCGCCGCAGCCTAAGTCTAATACTTTTGCGCCAAACGGCAGCCAGCTGGCGATAATGGCGAAGTCGTGTCTGAATTCTTGTTTGGTGACGGTCATGCTTTACCCCCAACTTGAATATTATTGACTTGGATATTATTGACTTGGATATTATCTAAGTAGCTGCGTAATATTGCATGGTAGTGCGGGTCTGGCATTAAAAACGCATCATGACCATGTGCCGCCGTCACTTCAGCGTAGCTGACGGTGCGCTCATTATCAAGCAGGGCTTTGACAATTTCGCGCGAGCGGGCGGGTGAAAAGCGCCAATCGCTAGTGAATGAAACCACTAAAAATTGTGCGGTAACTTTCTTTAATGCCACGCTTAAATCACCGTTATATTCCAAAGCTGGGTCAAAATAATCTAGAGCACGCGTCATCCGCAAATAAGTATTGGCATCAAACTCGCCAGCAAACTTGTCGCCTTGATAGCGCAGATAAGATTCCATTTCAAATTCTGCATCAAAACTATATTTAATCGTATCTTTAAGTTTACGACCAAATTTTTCACCCATTGCATCGTCGCTTAAATAGGTAATGTGACCAAGCATTCTGGCGATTCTAAGGCCGCGCCTAGGCACAACACCATGTGCATAATAATCACCACCATGAAATTCAGGATCGGTAATAATCGCCTGCCGTGCAACCTCGTTAAAGGCCATATTCTGTGCGGTAAGGTTAGGCGCAGAGGCTATCACTAGGGCATGACGCACGCGCTCTGGGTAGGCGATTGTCCATTGCAATGTCTGCATGCCGCCTAAGCTACCACCTACGACTGCGGCTAATTGTTGAATACCTAAGTAATCTGCCAATAAGGTTTGCGAGGTCACCCAATCTTCAACCGTAAGTACTGGGAATTGCGAACCCCAAGGTTGCCCCGTGGCAGGATTAGTGCTCGCTGCACCAGTGCTGCCGTGGCAACCGCCCAGATTATTGACGCCAATCACAAAGAATTTATGAGTGTCTAATGGCTTGTTTGGGCCAATTAAATTGTCCCACCAGCCAGGATATTTATCGTCTTCAGCATACTTACCTGCCACATGATGTGTGCCAGAAAGCGCATGACAGATTAAAACTGCATTCGATTTGTCGGCATTTAAGGTGCCATAAGTTTCATAAACAAGGTCGAATTGCGGCAATACTGCACCGCTTTTAAGTGTGAGTGGTGCATCAAAATGCGCGGATTGGGGGGCAACGATGCCAACAGAGTTATTTACTTGCATGGTGAGATTATACTATGGCTTATTACTGTGAGTAATTACTGCGGCTAAAATGTTGGCATTAAACTAAAGGGGCTATGATGGCGCATACTGGCAATATTCAAGGCTTTAAACAGCACTTTCCGCAGTTGGCGATTGGCGTTTATGTGCATCAAACCGCCACTATTATTGGCGAAGTGAGTCTGGGCGAAAATAGCTCAGTATGGCCCAGCACCGTTATTCGTGGCGATGTGAATTTTATCCGCATCGGTAAAAACGCCAATATTCAAGATTTAAGTATGCTGCACGTCAATCATAAATCTAGCAGTGACCCAGCTGGTTCGCCGCTGATTATTGGCGATTTTGTCACCATAGGCCACACCGTTATTTTGCATGGCTGCACCATTGAAGATGAATGCTTGATCGGCATGGGTAGCATAGTGATGGACAAAGCTGTGGTGCAAAAACAGGTATTGCTAGGCGCTGGCAGCTTAGTACCTGAAGGCAAGGTGTTAGAAAGCGGCTGTTTGTATATGGGCCGCCCAGCTAAAAAAATACGTGCATTAACCCTAGAAGAAATCGCGCATTTAAAGCAATCGGCAGCTAATTATGTCGCGCTAAAAGACGAATATCTAGCCTGAGAATAGTTTATTAATCCCAGTGCGTACTGACAATAAGCGGATTTTTGGCGATAGTCACGCGATCATTACCGCCTAAATCTTTGATAGTGGTTACGCAAGTCAAACCCGTTTCCGCCATTAAATCGGCCACTAATGTGGCTTGATTATAGCCGTGCTCCAACATCAGCCACCCTTGCGGCTTGAGGTGAATTAAACAGTTATTAATAATTTGGCGAATATCATCGAGGCCATCTTCGCCTGAGGCTAACGCTGATATTGGCTCAAAACGTAAATCACCTTGTGTTAAATGGATGTCGTTTTTTTCAATATAAGGTGGATTGCTGACGATGACGTCAAATTTTTCGCTAGCGAAAATTGCACGGACATTATTATCGTTATTGAGGTTTTCAAACCAATGACTCAAAACAAACTCAATATTCATAATACCCAGATTAGCAGCATTCTTTTTTGCAACTTCAAGCGCGCCAAGCGAGACATCAGCCGCCGTAACAAATACTTCTGGACGATTTTTTGCAATTGCCAAGGCAATTGCGCCGGTGCCAGTCCCTAAATCTAAAACGCTCATTCCGTCATTCCGACGAAAGTCGGAATCCAGCGTCGTTTGGCTATATTGCTCAACGCCACTGGATTCCGACTTTCGTCGGAATGACGGGTTTTGTGAGGCTGCGCTTGGTGATGTGCCGCTTTGAGGGATTTTACTCAACGCCACTTCCACCAAAGTCTCAGTATCTGGTCGCGGAATCAAGGTATCTGATGTCACCAGTAAATCCAAGCCATAAAATTCTCTATGGCCCAAAATGTAAGCCATCGGCTCGCCAGTCAGGCGGCGCATCAGCAATGCCTGAAAATCCGCGTGGTTGTTGGCTTGCAGGGCATTGCTTTCGTGTGCCAGTAGCCAAGCTCGATTTACTTTGAGTGTGCTTTGTAAAAGCAGTTGCGCTTCTAATCGGGCTTCACTTGGGTCGAGATCGAGATTGCTAGTGAGCTCGGCTTGCGCTGCAACCCAAGTTTGACGTACTGTTTTAGTCAATTAATGACCATCAAACTTAATTATCATCACTCAAGCTAGCCAGCAAATCAGCCTGATGTTCAGCCGATAGCGCGCCTATCAACTCATCCATATCACCTTCTGTAATCGCGTCTATTTTATATAATGTCAGGTTGATACGGTGATCTGTAATGCGGCCTTGCGGGTAGTTGTAGGTTCTAATGCGCTCAGAGCGGTCGCCAGAGCCAATTAAGCTTTTACGTTCACTGGCAATTTTTGATTGCTGTGCGCGCACTTCGGCATCTTTAATTCTTGCTACCAGCACACTCATGGCTTGCGCTTTATTTTTATGCTGACTACGGTCATCTTGGCATTCCACCACAATGCCAGTAGGCATGTGGGTAATGCGCACGGCTGAATCAGTTTTATTAATATGCTGACCACCCGCGCCACTGGCACGATAAGTATCTATGCGGATTTCTGCTGGATTGATGACCACATCGGATACTTCATCGGCTTCTGCAAGAATAGCAACCGTGCAAGCTGACGTATGGATGCGGCCTTGGGTTTCGGTATCTGGCACGCGCTGTACTCTATGTACGCCAGATTCGAATTTAAGTTTTGAGTACGCACCATAACCTTCAATTTTGGCGATAATTTCTTTGTAGCCGCCAATTTCAGATTCGTTGGCTGAAACCACTTCTACTTTCCAGCGTTGGCGCTCTGCATAGCGTGAATACATTCTAAACAGGTCGCCAGCGAATAAGCCTGATTCATCACCACCTGTACCTGCGCGAATCTCTAAAAATAAGTTTCTGTCATCATTAGGGTCTTTAGGCAATAGCAAGGTTTGCAGATTATTTTCAATCTCTTCAGTTTTGGCTTTGCATTGCTCAATTTCTTCTTGCGCAAACTCTTTCATGTCTGGGTCGCTGAGCATTTTTTGTGCTTCATTCATGTCCGCCTCAACCTGCTCAAACGCGCGGTATTGCTCTACGATAGGTGTGATTTCAGCATGTTCTTGGGTAATTTTTCGATAATTATCCATGTTGCTAGTCGCGTTCTCGGCGCTCATCAACCGGTTTATTTCTTCTAAACGCTCGCTCAAATTGGCGAGCTTTCTAATCATACTGGGTTTCATTGTGTGTCGTCTTTGTGTGTCGTCTTTTAGTTAGGCTTAGTGTATTAACTAGACTTAAGATTTAATGTGGTACAACTGCTTTAATACATTTTCCAGCTTGGCATGTTCGTCACCATGTGCTTGATTCAACGCATGGCTAGGCGCATGTAAAAACTTATTGGTCAGCGCGTTGCTTAAGGCTTCCAGCACTTTTTCTGCACTTTCGCCTTTTTGAATCAACTTAATAGCTTTGTCTAGCTCAGTTTTGCGCGTGGCTTCGGCTTGGTCGCGTAGTGCTTTAATGGTGGGTATAGCATCGCGCTTTTCAAACCAATGCATAAAGTTTTCTACACGCGCCGCCACAATTATCTCGGCATCAACTGCCGCCGTTTGCCGGTATATCATACCGTCAGTCACCACTTGCGCCAGATCATCCACGGTGTATAAAAACACATCGTCCAACTCAGCGACTTCGGCTTCTATGTCTCGCGGTACGGCTAAATCCACCATAAAAATCGGTCGATGGCGGCGTGTTTTAATCGCACTTTCCACCATGCCCAAACCTACAATTGGCAATTGGCTGGCGGTGCTGGTAATCACAATATCAAATTCGGCAAAACGCTCAGGCAAATCGTTAAGCAAAATCGCTTGTGCATTGATGCCTTGCGAACTAATTTTGGCGGCTAAAGCTTCGCCACGCTCCAAGGTGCGATTCGCCACCATCACGCTTTTAGGCTTTTGTGCGGCAAAGTGGTCCGCACACAGCGCTATCATTTCACCTGCGCCAATAAACAGCACTTTCTGGTCTTTAATATCACCAAAAATACGTTGCGCCAGCTTAACCGCCGCTGCCGCCATTGAGATTGAGTTTGCGCCAATGTCTGTGTTGGTGCGTACTTCTTTGGCGACTTCAAACGTGCGTTGAAATAATTTGTGCAGCAATGTGCCTAAGGTGCCAGCATCTTGCGCAATTTTGACCGACTGCTTAAATTGCCCCAGTATTTGCGGTTCGCCCAGCACCATGCTGTCTAAGCCGGAAGCGACTCTAAAAGCATGCTTGACCGCTTCATCATTGGGCAAAGTGTAAATGTAAGGTTGAATCGCGCTGCTATCAAGCTTGTGATATTGCGATAACCAGTTGAGTGGTTTTTGAGGGCTATCTGCGCTACAGTAAAGTTCGGTGCGGTTGCAGGTAGATAAAATAGCCGCTTCCGCAGCATCGTGCTGGGTTAATTCACGCAAAGCACTGCCCAGATGTTCACTATTAAAAGCAACATTTTCACGGATTTGGATGGGCGCGGTGTTGTGGTTAACACCAATGACATATAACTGCATAGGCGTAATTTTGATGGATTGGCGATTGTTAAGCAAGAACCTTATCCTAAAGTTAAGAATATGGTTAAAATAACGCCTTAATAGATAACTTTCAGCCACATTTTTTAGATAATGGATTTTCGACATGGATAAAACTTTTAGAATTGCCCCTAGTATTCTTTCTGCTAACTTTGCCAAATTAGGCCAAGAAATTGAAGATGTCATCATCTCTGGTACGGATATTGTGCATTTTGATGTGATGGATAATCACTACGTGCCTAACTTAACCATCGGACCTTTGGTGTGCGATGCCATCCGCGAAACCGCTAAAAAAGTAGGCGCGTTGATTGATGTGCATTTAATGGTTAAACCAGTTGATCGCATTATTCCCGACTTTGCTAAAGCGGGTGCGAATATCATCACGTTTCACCCAGAAGCTTCTGAGCATATCGACCGTAGCTTAAGCTTGGTGCGTGAGCAAGGTTGTAAATCTGGCTTGGTGTTTAATCCAGCGACATCACTTAGCTATTTAGACCATGTGATGGATAAAGTGGATATGATTTTATTAATGTCAGTCAATCCGGGATTTGGCGGTCAAAAATTCATTCCAGAAACTTTGGAGAAATTAAAATTAGCGCGAGCAAGAATCGATGCTTATTACGAAAAAACTGGCCGTCAAATTTGGCTGGAAGTAGATGGTGGCGTAAACGCTGCGAATATTGCTGAAATTGCCCGTGCGGGCGCCGATACTTTTGTGGCCGGCAGCGCAATTTTTGGCTCGCCTCAAGATAGTGATGCGAATCGTTACAACACAGTGGTTGCTCAAATGCGTGCAGCATTGGCGACTGTTTAGGTCGTTTGTTTTTTTAGTTAAAGTGCAGCAAAAATTCAAAGTTAAAGCCGTCCTGATTGATTTGGACGGTACTTTGATACATACCGCACCAGAAATTGCAGTTGCTATAAATCGTATGTTGGCTAGTTTAGAGCGCCCGATGATTGATGAAAAACAGATAGCAGCTTACATCGGCGAAGGTGCGCAAGTGTTGATTAAACGTTGCTTAACGGGCCAATTTAACGTGGAGCCTGATGCGGCGGAATTTGCAAAAGCGCAGAAATTATTTTTTGAGTATTACGCGCAAAATGTGACTGAAAGTAAGCCTTATCCGCAAGTGCTTGAGAGCTTGTTGGCGCTGAAAAGTGCAGGTTTTCGTTTAGCCTGTGTGACCAATAAGCCAGGGAAATTTACCCTGCCATTGTTGGAAGCCAGCGATTTATTACAGTATTTTGAGTGCGTGGTTTCTGGCGATACTTTGGCAAAAAAGAAGCCTGAGCCTGATCAGATTTTTTATATCTGTGAAAAGTTCGGTCTTACTGTTAATGAGGTAGTGCTGATAGGCGATTCTGAAACAGATATTACGGCGGCGCGTAACGCTGGTTGTTATATATTTACCGTGCCTTATGGCTATAATCAAGGCTGTGAAATAGCTTTGAGTGATGTGGATGCCAAGATCAGCCACATTAGTGAAGCCATAGATTTATTGCAATAAATTTTTAACAATAACCCATTTTTGAAATAATTGAACATGAATAAAAGTAATCTCAAAACACATAGTTGGCGATGGTGGCAGGCTTAAGCGAACATTTCGCTAGTCAGATTAGTTAGTCGCACTATTTAACCAATTTATATGTGAGAAAGTTATGTTTAATACCATCAGTTCAGTCGAATTTAATACGTTAGCTGCGCAAGGTTACAACCGAATTCCATTAGTCTTAGAGACTTTTGCCGACTTGGATACGCCGTTGTCGTTGTATCTCAAGCTAGCCAATCAACCATTTTCATATCTGCTCGAATCCGTACAAGGCGGCGAACGCTTTGGCCGCTACTCGATTATCGGCTTGCCAGCAAAAACACGTATCGTCGCTTACGGTAATCATGTGCAAGTGCTTGAAGGTGAGGCGGCACTTGAATCTGTAACAAACACCAATCCATTAGATTTTGTAAAAAGCTTTCAAGCGCGCTTTAAAACGCCGCCTTATGAGGGTTTGCCACGTTTTACGGGTGGGCTAGCCGGTTATTTTGGCTACGAAACCGTGCGCTATATTGAAAAGCGTTTAATGGACGTACAAAAACCGGATGACATTAATGTGCCTGATGTGTTGCTCATGGTGTCTGAAGAAATTGCCGTGGTGGATAATTTAAGTGGCAAGCTTTATTTTATTGTGTACGCGAATCCTGACAATGCTGGCGCCTATGAAAATGCGCTAGTGCGCTTAAATGATTTAGTCAAAATGTTACGTAAAACTGTGGCGATTCCTGAAGCGGTGTCTTCTGAAAGCTCAGTCGCTGCTTCTGAATTTGGCGAAGAACATTTTAAAGCGGCTGTTAAACGCGCGCAGCAATATATTTTAGATGGCGACATTATGCAGGTGGTGTTGTCGCAACGTATGTCGCAAAAATTCACTGCGCCGCCACTGTCGCTATATCGTGCTTTACGCAGTTTAAATCCGTCACCTTATATGTTTTATTACGACATGGGCGATCATCATGTGGTGGGCGCTTCGCCAGAGATTTTGGTGCGACTTGAAAATGGTACGGTAACCGCTAGGCCGATTGCTGGTACTCGTCCGCGTGGCAAAACGCGTGAGCAAGATTTAGCGCTTGCGGTGGAATTATTAGCCGACCCTAAAGAGCGCGCAGAACATGTGCAATTGATGGATTTAGGCCGTAACGATGTTGGCCGCGTGGCGCAAACAGGCACGGTTAAAGTGACTGACAATATGATGATAGAACGCTATTCACATGTGATGCATATTGTGAGTAATGTTGAAGGCAAACTTAAAGCTGGCATGGATGCGATAGACGTGATTAAAGCGACCTTCCCTGCTGGCACAGTGAGCGGCGCACCTAAAGTACGTGCGATGGAAATTATTGATGAGCTGGAACCTAGCAAGCGCGGTATTTACGCAGGTGCAGTGGGTTATTTAGGGTTTAATGGCGATATGGACGTAGCGATTGCGATTAGAACTGGCGTGATTAAAAATAATATGCTCTATGTGCAAGCAGGGGCGGGCATCGTGGCCGATTCAATTCCGCAAAGCGAATGGGACGAAACACAAAATAAAGCTAAAGCGGTACTTAGGGCGGCTGAACTGGTGCAAGCTGGCTTAGATTTGAGCGTAGATTTGAGCTTAGCCGCTACACCGAAAGCAGGATATTAATATGTTACTCATGATAGATAATTACGATTCTTTCACTTATAACTTGGTGCAATATTTAGGCGAGCTAGGCCAAGAAGTGCTGGTGTATCGTAACGATGAAATTGATTTAGCCAAAGTGGCGGCACTCAAGCCTGACCATATTGTGATTTCACCCGGCCCTTGTACGCCAAATGAAGCTGGCATTAGCGTGCCGCTGATTAAAGAATTCGCCGGAAAAATTCCATTATTGGGCGTGTGTTTAGGGCATCAAAGTATAGGCCAAGCGTTTGGTGGGCGTATTATTAAAGCTAAAACCTTAATGCACGGCAAAGCGTCCTTAATTTACCATCACAACATAGGTGTGTTTAGAGATTTACCTAATCCCTATACTGCCACGCGTTACCATTCATTGGTGATAGAAAAAGAGACTTTGCCAGATTGTTTAGAGATTACCGCTTGGACTGAAGACGGTGAAATTATGGGTGTGCGTCACAAAACTTTACGTGTTGAAGGCGTACAGTTTCACCCAGAATCGATACTTACCGAACATGGCCACGCGCTGTTGAATAACTTTTTAAAAGAGTCTGTTTTGAAAGTACCAGTCTCGTGACCTTTTCACAAACACTCAATCAAGTCATCAATGGGCAAGATTTAAGCTTCGCCGACATGCAAGCCCTCATGCATCAGGTCATGGCTGGCGAATTAACGCAGGCACAAATTGCTGGCTTGTTGATTGCATTACGCATTAAAGGCGAAACCGTAGCTGAAATTGCCGCAGCGGCCAGCGTCATGCGCGAGCTTTCCAGCAAAGTACATATTCAAGATGCGGCTAATTTAATCGACACCTGCGGCACTGGTGGCGATGGCATACAAACTTTTAATGTGTCTACCGTGAGCGCCTTTGTGGCAGCAGCCGCTGGCGCAAAAGTGGCCAAACATGGTGGCCGTTCTGTGTCTTCCACTTGTGGTAGTGCCGATGTTTTAGAAGCGCTAGGCGTTAGCGTGAGTTTATCGCCTGAACAAGTTGGCAAGTGCGTGGATAATATCGGCATTGGTTTTATGTTTGCGCCCAACCACCACAGCGCCATGAAGCATTCTGCACCTGTGCGCCGCGAGCTAGGTGTGCGTACACTGTTTAATCTACTAGGGCCACTCACGAATCCCGCTAATGCAAAACGCCAAGTAATGGGTGTGTTTGATAGCACACTTACCAGCAAGCTTGCGCAGGTATTACATCAGCTTGGCAGTGAACATGTGATGGTTGTGTGTGGTGCCGATGGTATGGATGAAATTTCTTTTAGCGGAGATACCTTTGTCGCGGAATTAAAAGACGGCAAGCTAAGTGAATACACACTTAACCCGCAGCAATTTGGCTTGCCGCACCATGATTTAAGCAGCATACAGGTGCGAAATGTAGATGAATCGAAAGCCATGATTCTTGATGTTTTAAATGGCCATAAAAGCCCGGCAAGAGATATTGTTTTATTAAACGCTGGTGCTGCGATTTACGTTTCTGGCAAAGCTGATAGTTTGAAGGAAGGCATGAATAAAGCCGCACAGGTGCTTGATAATGGTTTGGCATTGGCAAAACTTGAGGCCTTAAAAGCTAGCTCGTGATGAAAAAACTGTTTTTATTTGCATGGTTTTTGCTACTAGCCGCATGCTTACAATCTCAGTCGCCAGCTTCTGTAGATAGCGCACCTAATCAAGCGGTTGTCCAATCCAACTCAAGCACTATTGCGGATTTATACGCAAAAAAACGTAGCCAAGTATGGGTGGAAGATAGCGGCGTAGTGGTAAAAGTGTTGGCAGATGATACTAGTGGCTCGCATCACCAGCGTTTTTTAGTCAAAGTGAACACAGGCCAAACCTTATTATTTGCGCATAATATAGATTTAGCGGCGCGAGTAGAAAACATCAAATTTGGCGACCAAGTTGCATTTAGCGGTGAATATATTTACAACCCCAAAGGTGGCATTATCCATTGGACGCACCATGATCCGCAGGGCAAACACCGTGCGGGCTGGATTAAATTAAACGGTAAAACATACCAGTAGTTTGTAATTGCAATCATCATCAGGTAAATAAAAATGTCAGATATCTTAAAGAAAATTTTAGCCACTAAAGAAATTGAAGTAGCTACCAGCAAAGCCGCAGTGAGTTTAGATCAACTGCAAGCACTAGCCGAAGCGCAACCAGAACCGCGTGATTTTGTCGGTAGTATCTATAAAAAAGTGGTGGCCAATAAGCCGGCGGTCATTGCAGAAATTAAAAAAGCCAGCCCATCTAAAGGCATTATTCGTGAAGATTTCAACCCTGCACAAATTGCCAAAAGCTATGAAAAAGGCGGCGCAGCGTGTTTGTCAGTACTCACTGACGTTGAGTATTTTCAAGGCTCGGCCGAATATTTAAGGCAAGCCCGTGCGGCCTGCAAACTGCCAGTGTTGCGTAAAGACTTTATGATAGATCCGTACCAAATATTTGAAGCACGCGCGATGGGTGCAGATTGTGTGTTGCTGATTGTGGCTGCGTTAGCGCTCAAACAAATGCAGGCATTAGAATTGCTGGCGAATGAATTAGGCATGGCGGTGTTGGTGGAAGTGCATGATGCGGATGAGTTAGAATTGGCCTTGCAGTTGGACACTCCTTTAATAGGCATTAATAACCGTAATCTACGCACTTTTGAAGTGTCGCTGCAAACTACCTTGGATTTATTAAAAGTGTTACCGGAAGATCGTTTTGTGATCACGGAATCTGGCATATTTACTCCAGTAGATGTGAAACTAATGCGCGATAATGATGTGCAAGCGTTCTTGGTGGGTGAGGCGTTTATGCGTCAACCTGACCCAGGTGCTGAGTTGGCAAGGGTTTTCGGCTAATATTTAATCGTTAAATTAAAGTCGCTAGTCATTCCGTGCATGACACGGAATCCAGTGGCTTTTTGGCTACAATTTTAACGACACTAGATACCGACCTCCGTCGGTATGACGAAAATTGAAATAATCGTTTTTAAATAAATCATAAAAATTAAGGCAATCAATATGAGCTATCCCTATTCCCGCCCACGCCGTATGCGTAAAGATGAATTTTCACGCAGGATGATGCGTGAAAACGTGCTGACCACCGATGATTTAATCTACCCAGTATTTGTTTTAGAGGGTGAAAATCGTGTTGAAGAAGTGGCCTCTATGCCAGGTGTTAAGCGCCAAAGCATTGATGTATTATTAAAAACGGCTGCTGAATGTGTGCAATTGGGCATTCCTGCCATTGCCTTATTCCCAGTAGTCGATAGCCAGTTTAAAAGCCTAGATGCCGCAGAAGCGTTTAACCCTGAAGGCTTGGTGCAACGTGCCGTGGCGGCACTTAAAGCCGCACATCCTACACTCGGCATTATTACCGATGTTGCTTTAGATCCATACACCACGCACGGGCAAGACGGCTTAATTGATGCCGATGGTTATGTGCTCAATGACGACACCATTGAAGTGCTGGTAAAACAAGCGATCTCTCACGCCAACGCAGGGGCAGACATCGTCGCACCTAGCGATATGATGGATGGCCGTATTGGACAAATCCGCGAAGCTTTAGAAAGCACACGTAATATTCACACTAAGATTTTGGCTTACTCTGCCAAATATGCTTCAGCATTTTACGGGCCATTTCGCGATGCAGTCGGTTCGGCGCGCAATTTAGGCGCAGGCAATAAATACACCTATCAAATGGATCCGGCTAATAGCGATGAGGCCATTAAAGAAGTTGGCTTAGATATTGAAGAAGGCGCGGACATGGTGATGGTGAAGCCTGGTATGCCATATTTAGATATTGTGCGTCGTGTGAAGGATGAATTTGGCGTGCCAACCTTTGCTTATCAGGTGAGCGGAGAATATGCCATGCTTAAAGCGGCGGCGCAAAACGGTTGGCTAGATGAGAAAGCCTGTGTCATGGAAAGTTTGCTGGCGTTTAAACGCGCTGGCGCAGATGGGATTTTGACTTATTTCGCGATGGATGTGGCGCGGTGGTTGAAAGCTTGAGTTTTGTGGTTTACATAAACTAAAGCCTTGAAACTGAAGTTTATTTACCTCTAAACTCCTAAAAGCAGATGCCCTGCGAGCCAATATCCATGCGGCTCGCAGGGCATCTGTTTTTACTGTTTATAGCGGTTAAATTTATATAATTCCCAGAGCTTACTTGGCCTCACCATTCCAGATAAAACGTTTTTTCTGGAACATCCAATTCCACAGTGGCACGGTAAAACTCCAAATAAACAATGCCACAATCAGCCCTTGCGGTTTGAATAGGCCATATTGCCATGCAAATGCGGTGATGGCGACGCAGACCGCGTAGCTTATGCGAGCGCCAGCATGTTGAGGGGTGGTCATGGGGTCGGAGATCATGAAAAAAGCGAACAGTAGTGTGGCGCCATTCAGGGCTTGGTGTAGCCACATATCAACCGCTAAGCTTGGCGCATAGCCTAGCCATAGTAATCTCGCCGCTAGCAAACCCAGCCAAGCCGCTAAAAAAGTCAGGCTTACATCCCAGCGTTTCACTTGACCTGTGACGGTGGCGCCTAAGGCTATCATCCACATTGCGGCCAGCGTTTCTTGTCCCCACTGGCCGGGTGATAGCCAAGCGTGAGGCATTAACATCATGGCGCAGAATGCCGCTAAATTAGCTGGATTGAGGATATGACCTCTTGATTCTTTACTACCAAAGCGAAACGTAAACTTACTGGATATAGCTAAACACGCCAGCAATGGGTGTACCCAACTTACATCAGATCTGACTAAAATGGAAATGCCACAGGTGGTCACTAACGCGCTTAAATAGCCTTGTAAGTTGTGGCGGTTAGGGAGTTTTAGTGCGAACTGCCAAAGCGCCTGTGTGCCTACCGCGCTGGCAAGCGCAAACAACACTTGCCAAGCGGTAAGGGAAAAATCACGCGCCAATGCACCAAACAGTAATAAGCTGATAAGAAATGCCAGCTGAAAGTAGCGGGCATCTAGCAACATTAAGTATTTAAGGTTTAAGTGCTTGAGCTTAAACCTAGAAACCGCCCATTCAATAATTTGTGGTGGGCTAGCGTAACCCCCAGTATGGTTTAGAAAAGAAACTCTCATGGCTTACTGTCTTTAATGGATGTGTTATTACCAAACAGCTTTTCCCACCAGATGCTGTTGGGCGGTACTTTTTTATTTTGGTTGTTTGGCAGATTGTCTGGCGAACTTACTTTCGCACCGCCAATAAAGCGTTGAGCATTTTCCATGCTCCAACCTGTGTAACGTGACAGCGTTTGCAATTCAGTTTGGCGTCGCTGCGGCAGGTCAATTTCATAGTATCTACGGGCTTGTTCGACGGCGTTAATGTTGCTGGTCTTGCAGCTTTGGATACATGAGCCAACATAATTTGTGCGTTCTGAAAAATCCTGCCAGCGTCCGCCGCCAGTAGTCTGGCAAGACTCTTCGCAACTATAGGCAGTGGCCTTTTCACGGCACTGCTGAATCGTGCCTTCGAACGGATTTTGTACCACATAACGGGTTTGCCAGTTTTGACGATCTGACGTTTGTACAAACATCAAATCTTCAGGAAAAGTCTTAGGCGTATAGCGAACGTGTAAACGTGTGAGCAGAGCATTTTGAGCACCGCTACCCTTGTAATTTCCAGCAAGATTATCGCCATCCAGCCAGAAAACACCAGCCTGGTGCATTTCTTCACGACTTAATGGGTCAGCCGCGCATGGGTCGCACCAGCCCATGTCCCAGAAGTATTCGGTAAATACTACGCGATGATCTTCTTCTTTTGCTTGGTGGTCAAACATGGCTTTGTAAAAAGTTTTGAAATCCTTTTTGATGGCAGGCGGCAGATTTTCATTCGCTGGCAATTTTACCGTGCGGTAATTGGCACTTTCGACGCGACCATTCTTCGTCAGCACATAGGCAATCAAATCTTGAGGTTTTTTTGGATCAGCATTGATCATGCCTAAACGAATCGGTAACATGAATTTTTCGCTTTCAAAGGCAAACTGCAAAGGCCGCAGATATTGCACACCAGTTGCAGCTTGTTCTTTGAGGTTAACCTTGGCGACAAAAAACTTCATGTCCTGCGCCACATATGGTTTAAGCGCCGCCGCTGCGCCTTTAGGCATTTTGTAGCCATTTTCGCGCAACCATGTTTCTAAACCGTTAGATTGCTTGGCTGAGAGCATGACGATGTCGTATTCGCCAACGGTATAGCTGGCCTCCACGGTGACACCCAAGGCTTTGTCACTTTTCCTTTTCACCATGTTGATAGAAGCGGAAGGTGAACTTAATGCCCGATCATCCATTCCTTGCATTTCTGGATAGCGCATACCGACTGGACATGGGTCAGGATCAAAGTATTCCGCCAGTCGCGGCGCTGAATAGGCATCCAACCGATCAAATAGGCGCTTATCACCGATACGCACTTGGCCTTTTTCTAGCACTTGTGGCACTGGAACGACCAATGCAAAATCGGTAAGCGGCCCTTTAAAATCGTTCAGCATGGAGATTACGCTGCGTTTACCATCACGGACCAAAATCACTTGGCTGGCCTCGTTGAATAGCGAAGCATCGGCCTTACCAGCAAAAAATCCGCAAAAAGCTTGAGCGTTAATGGGAGTGAGTGATATGGAAATGGCTAGTGAAGTGAATAAGATTGAAATATAACGAGCCTGTAGCATGTTGTGCTCCTAAGTTGAAAAAGTGAATGACAAAGAGTTACACGTTGAGGCATTTAAAAAGGGGTTAACTATTTTTATCTTTTTAACCCGATCTAGATACATTGACCGTTTAACTGGGTAATGACACACTTGCAGTATGAGTGAAATCTTTTTTAAAGACGAAGAGTTAATGCGCAAATTTTGCGACGGCGATGAGCATGCCTTTCAGGCTTTGTATCAGCGACATGAAAAGC
Organism: uncultured Pseudomonadota bacterium; assembly: GCA_903846555.1. Classification (GTDB taxonomy): domain Bacteria; phylum Pseudomonadota; class Gammaproteobacteria; order Burkholderiales; family Methylophilaceae; genus Methylotenera. The sequence goes on along the minus strand of CAINBI010000091.1, from coordinate 2,784 downwards.
CGCTTTATCGTTATGTGCGGCGGGTATTGGGCTCAACGTTAGTCGCACAGGTTGACGAGGTGTTTCAGGATGCTTGGATGCGGTTGGTGGATGCTAGGGGCGGCTGGCAGGAACGTGAAAATGCCAGTTTCAAGACTTGGCTTTACACCTTAGCACACCATCGTGCGGTAGATATACTGCGTAAAAGTGGACGTGAGAGTTCAATGGATGAAGGCTGGAAAGATGATGGTGCTACAGAATATACGGGCACAGCACCTTGGCAGTTGTGGCCAGCGTCTAGCGCAGAGCAGCCGGAGCAAAAGGTTTTCTGGCATTCTGCGGGCAAGCAATTGTTGCACTGTTTAGATGGTTTACCCGTGGCACAGCGCGCGGCATTTTTGCTACAGCATGATGACGGCTTGAGTTTAGAGGAGATTGCGCAAGTGCTGAATGCAGAATTTGAAATGGTAAAAAGCCGATTACGTTACGCGCTTACCAAGCTTAGAGCCTGCATGGGCGCGTATCTACATCCTTTGTTTCAGACAGAATAGGAAATGCATCATGAGTTTGCCTGACAAGCACCTACAACAGGCTCTGCAACATGCGCCAGACCGCGAGTTGGCGCCAAACGAGATAACACGTAAAGCCGTATTAGACCATGCCGCAATGGCACTCCTACAGCGCAAGTCAAGGTGGCTACAACGTTGCCATCATATTTTAACTTTGGAGTATTGGCACATACCCCGCTGGCAATTGGCTGGCATGGGCAGTACCATTGCGATATTGCTAGTCGTGGCGGTGTTTTGGGATGAACATGTGGCTGAATTGCGTACTGGTAAATTTAATGGTGAACCTATACAGGTAGCCTCTGCACCAACTGAAAGCCTTCAGCAAAATGCGGATGGTCTGGCCGGGCGTGCGAAAGATGAAAAAACTCAGCCTGTTAGTAAGCCTATGCGGGTAGAAAATCCCACTAACAGCAGGATTATTGCAGCCAATGAATCCAGTGATAATTCATCCGTTCAGAATAAAGCTGCATTGAACACAAAGTCTACTGAGCTGGGTCTGGAAAGAAATGAAACCCAGCAGACCACTGCACCCGTGATTATTACTGCCGATAAATTTGTTGTCGCGAGTGCACCAGAGGCTGTTGTTGATCAGAATGTTGGCAGCAGTATAGATGCGTCAGTCGGGCTGAAACAGAGGCTTCCTTCTGTCGGTGTAGATGCACCAGCTCCCACCGATAAGGCTGTAGCAGTAAATAACATTGCCGAACGTAGCGATCGTTTAGGTAATGCTGAAGTTGATAAGGATATTTCAGCTAAAAAATTAGCGCTAACCAGTGAAAATAGATCTGAAGCCAAGGTCAAAATCAAGAAGGATGTGTCAAGCACCTTAGGTACAATTGTAAATAGTAATATGGCACAGAATAATGCCATGAAAAGTGGCGTTGCCTTGGCGAATAAAGATATTCAGGCTGGCATTCTACGCATACTCACTCATGGAAAACCTACTGTTACAAGCGTACCGCTGATAGACGCAGTGACTGGCTATCGAATTCAGATCATTGAGGGAAGTGATGTGAGCACTTTATTGCCTGATGAAGTTGAAGCCTATAACCAAGTGATGCAAGATTATTATGCTAGAAGCAGCAGACTAAACTAAAAGTTAAGTATTTAACAGTGCAATAACACCTTCTATATCTGCCCTTTCAGCATTACTTCCATCTGCCGCACGTTTAGTTGCAACCCTAATTTCATCTACCTCAAACACGCTTAATTTAATCACGCCAGAAGCCATTTCAAGTGAAAATACAGGTACTTTTTTGCGGCTGTCGCATTTTTTATCGCGCTTGCCGTCATTCATCACGCGGTAGGATTTTTCATTGGTTTCAAATGGAATGTCTTTGTTGAGCAAAAACATTTCCACCTCTTTTAGGCTGTCCGCAAATAAGTGAATATGCGTTTCAGAGCCTAATCCAGCGATACCATCTAACACTGCGCCAGTTAAATGAGGGTTGAATTTCTCTAATAATTGCATCGTAAATAGGGCGCTTTTACGTAATTTCAATAAGTTCTCTGGCTGTTCATCACTTAAAAAAAGTGCGTTATAAAGTTTGAGTTCTTCTTCTATTTCAGCATTTGATGGCAACGCACTATTATCAATAGTGCCAACTTGTCGACCAGCTTTTTTCTTGGCATAGGCATAATCAGAAATACCATCTTCAGCCATCATTCTAGCGGCTTGCTGGGCAATTAACTGCCTTAATTGTTGTGGGTTTTCTCTCGCCATGATGGTTGGTTTCTAGTGAGCAAGTGCGTTCGGACTTAGCAGTTTAGACGCTGAATTTTGTGCGTCTGATTTAAGGTCTTTGGGCGCTGGCTTTGCGCCAGTCTGGTTCGGTGTGACAGGCGGCAAGATGATTTCAGGCTGCAAAATCGGCTGTGCTTGGTTGGTAGCCGCAGCAATGGGGTTAGCTTCATCATCCGATGTTGGTGTATCGTATTGACGGCCTTCAGGCGGAGGTGTTTCATGGTAAAAATACTCAGTGATACCACTTTCATCGCGGATTCCCGTGGCTGGATCAATCTTTATCGCCGTCACGCCATCAGGCATTACCATCGCGGTTTGAGGTACACCTTTTAATGCGTCAGCCATATATTTCATCCAAATCGGCAAGGCCGCCGCCGCGCCAGTTTCACTTCTACCCAAGGTGCGCGGTTTATCAAAGCCTATCCATGCTACGGCCACCTGCTTGGGGCTGTAGCCTGCAAACCAAGCGTCCATATGATCGTTAGTGGTGCC
>CAINBI010000090.1 GCA_903846555.1 uncultured Pseudomonadota bacterium | reverse complement strand
TACGTTGGTATTTTCGTACTCAGGAATATTCACTGTGACCAATGGTACTTTAGATTGTTTTGCAAAATAGCCACCAATCGGACCCCAAACAATGGCTACATCAATATCACCTTTAACCAAATCGTCCACCAAATAGCTTGGTGGTAAATTAAGATCACGCTGCATACGGTAAGGTCTAGCATTGCCCATTAAGTTATGGTCATTCAATGGAATAGTAGCTGGGCTTTGTCCTACGATACCAATACGCGCTTTAGCTAAGTCTGGGCTATCCCAATTAGTAATATTGTAACCACTATCTTTTTTGTAGATGAATAAATTGCCCGTACGATAATATGGTTTAGTTGCTCTTATCGCATCATTATCTGGCGTAGTGCCCATCATTACATCACAGCGCATGGCATTCAATGTATTACGTAAAAAACCTTGGCGACTATAAGCGTAGGTGAAAGTCAGTTTTCTACCCAAATCTTTTGCTAAAACTTCAGCAATTTTATCTTCAAAACCTTCCTGTTTAGAATTTGAATACGGCATAAGGTCTGGGTCAGCACAGACTTTAAATTCAGACTCATCAACAACGCGTCTAAGCTCACCAATACGACCTTCGTCTGGATTAAGTGTTGGAATATCAGGGTCTGCAGCATTGCTGACATTAGCCACTATTGCCAACAGTGCAATCAATCCCAACTTGGTCTTAACATGTTTCAACATTACGTGTTCCTTATCGTCAAATATGCGGCTTCAACTCAACCGCTTGATTCTATAGAGTGCTTACTTAATTAAAAAGTTCTTACCCTTTTTACATGCTTAATAATTAGGTATAAAAACGACTTGTTATTGTAACGAATTTGTAGCTTTGCATGGGTAATTTATATGCTTACGACTCACTATTTATTGTTTTTTTTGATTGCTATAGGTATAAAAAAACACCCCGACAAGTCGGGGTGTTTTTTTATTACTCATTACGTAAACTAACTTAAGTAGTTAGCTAATAACTAAATGTTTTTCAACAATCAATTATAGGCTGAATACTGTTAATGCACCGCCGCCAGGAGCCGCGTTGTATTTAGTTAATTCTTTGTAACCACCAGCTGCACCAAGTGCATCTGTGTCGTTAGTCATACCAAGGTTCATCGCAACGCCAGCCCAACCACCAATACCTGATAGTGTACCAACGTATTGTTTACCAGCATGGCCGTATGTAAACGCATTACCGATCACGCCAGAACCAACTTGGAATTTCCAAAGTTCTTTACCTGATTGTGCATCTACTGCTTTAAACCAACGATCAAGAGTTCCGTAGAACACTAGGTTTGAAGCAGTAGTTAAAGCACCACCCCAAGCAGAGAATTTCTCTTTGTTGTACCAAACTTTTTTGTTTGTCATTGGATCATAAGCGCCGAAGCCACCCATAACACCGTCAGGACCAGCAAACATCGTTAAAGTAGCACCAACCCAAGGTTGACCAGCAACATATTTAGACTCAACTGGCTCGTATGTCATACATACGTGGTTCAATGGAGTGTAAATTAAACCAGTTTTTGGTGAGTAAGCAGCTGGTTGTTGATCTTTAGTACCTAAAGCAGCAGGACAAACGCCTTTTGCATTGTAGTCTTGGTGAGTTGAAGCAGTACCTACTTTAGCAGGAACGCCTGATTTCAAATCAACACCAGTTGCCCAGTTAACAAATGGGTGTACTTTTTCAGCAGCAATCAATGTACCGTTTGCAGCATTCCAAGTGTACGCAAAACCGTTACGGTCATGGTGCCATGCGTATGTTTTACCACCTTTGTCGAACAAGATGACTTCGTTAATACCATCATAATCCCACTCATCATGTGGAGTCATTTGCATGCCCCATTTAGCAACGCCTGTGTCTAAGTCACGAGCAAAAACAGTCATTGACCATTTGTTATCGCCTGGACGGACATCTGGGTTCCATACTGAAGGGTTACCTGTTCCGTAATACACTAAGTTTGTACGTGCATCATACGGCCACCAGCCCCATACAGAGCCACCACCATGTTGCCAACCATCTTTAACTGCTTGTGGTTTCAACCATGTGCGAGTACCAAGTTCTTTTTCGCCACCTTTAATTTCGCTATTTGCAAGTGCTTTGAAAGAACCGCCTTGTTTATTACCACCGTTCACATCAGCGTAAACTGATAGAGCGTTGTAAAGTGGGTTTGCAGCGTTGAAATCAGCACCGATTAACACTTCAGCATCAGGACCTGTTGAGTATGCTTTCCATGCTAATGAACCGTCTTTGATGTTGTACGCAGCTAAGAAGCAACGAACACCAAATTCAGCACCAGAACAACCTGTTAATACTTTATCTTTACGAACTTGTGGTGCGTTAGTGTTAGTAGCGCCGACTTTTGGGTCGTTAACTAATACTGACCAAACTTTAGCACCAGTTTTAGCGTCTAAAGCAACCAAGTTACCGTCATTTTGTTGAAGGTAGATTTTACCGTCACCGTAACCAAGACCGCGGTTTACGTTATCGCAACATAAAACAGCTTGTACTGATGGATCTTGTTTTGGGAAATAAGACCAAACGATTTTTTGATTGTCGTTTAAATCAAGTGCGTATACGTTGTTTGGGAATGCTGTGTGTACAAACATCATGTTGCCAACAACTACAGGTGAACCTTCGTGACCACGGTTTACACCAGTAGCGAATGTCCATGCTGCTTTAAGGTTTTTAACGTTACCTTTGTTCACTTGAGCTAAGCTACTGTGAGCTTGGTTCATGTAGCCGCCGCGTGGGTCAGCCCAGTTGTTTGCGTCTTTAATTGCTGCTTCTTGGTCTGCTGCTGCTGAAGCTACCATTGGCATAGCCACTGATAAACCAGCTACCAAACCTAATGCTAATTTGATCTTGTTGATTTGCATATTAATCTCCAAAGTTGAACTACTAAGGGTTTACAAAATATTATCTTTTATCGGCCAGTCTTTTTGATATTCTCAAAACTAAAAACCGCTAATTGAAGCTATTTATTCAGTACGTTTTTTGTACGAAGTAGAAATATATCCTAGTCTTTCACGAATTGCAATACATTAGTTACAATTTACTTACAACTAGCTAAAATATTCTAAAAATAACTATTTAGGCATTGCTGCTTAGTGCTAGTATATCCAATAAAACCATTTAAAATCAAATAGAAGGCTTCATTCTAACGATGCTAGACACTAATTACAATTTGTATCCTGAATTAGATTTTTTTGATCAAAAAATCTTAGAAACGGGTGATTTACACGAAATTTATTATGAAATCTGTGGAAATCCATTGGGGGAGCCTGTGGTTTTTTTACATGGTGGGCCAGGTAGCGGTTGCAACCCTACACAACGTCGGTTTTTTGATCCTGCGCACTATAAGATCATTTTAATTGATCAGCGCGGCTGTGGTCGTAGCACGCCACAGGGAGCGATTACGCATAACACTACAGCGCATTTGGTGGCTGACATTGAGGAAATTCGCGAGGCGCTCAACATCAGACAGTGGCATGTATTTGGCGGCTCTTGGGGCAGCACGCTTGCGCTGGCTTATGCTTTGGCTTTTCCGCAGCAAGTAACCAGCTTGGTGTTACGCGGCATTTTTTTAAGTCGCCCTTCTGAGTTAAATTGGTTTTTAGGGGATGTGGCGCATTTTTACCCTGAAGCTTGGTACGCACTTACAAGTTATGTAGCCGCTGAAGATCGCCAGGATGTTTTAAGTGCTTACAGCAAACTTATTTTTAATGATGATTGCGCGGTCAACGTTCCTGCCGCTCAACAGTGGAATGCATTTGAAAATGCGATGATGCGTTTAGTACCCAGTCAAACAATTCAAGCCAGCCCTGTGCAACAACCCACCAAGGAGCAAGAAGCCGTTGATGTGGCAAGAGCGCGCGTTCAAATTCATTACATCGCGCATGGTTGCTTTGTCGATGGTGAAGCGATGCTGAATGATTGCGCTAAACTCGCCGGCATTCCGACAATTATTGTGCAAGGTCGATACGACATGGTGTGTCCGCCCAAAAGCGCGTGGGAGCTTAGCCGTGCAATGCCGCATGCAGAATTCCATATGATTCCAGACGCAGGCCATTCGGCAATGGAGCTTGGCATTACTTCTGCGTTAATCGCTGCTACAGAAAAATTTAAGGGATTACAATCTAAGAAGTAAGATGCAGCAGCATTTGATGCATTTAGCTTGAATTTATAACTAGTTTTAATCTACAAGCTATTGCTTCGGCCTGGTTAAGTATCAACTTCCGTTCGGCCTGAGCCTGTCGAAGGCGTTGAATCCGATCACATTTCGACAAGCTCAATGCGAACGGATTTCAAATATCATTGGGCCGAATCAATAGTACAAAAGCCATTAACAAGCTAAGCTAAAAAATGAAAAAAATTATTTTTACAACGCGCGCAAAACCTGGCACGGCGCATATCATGGCGCCGCAGACTAGGCTATCAAAAACCGCCGCACGCCTGCAAAGCGTCATCAATACGCCGCACGAGGCCTACGCCAAGCATCGTTATAACACGCCGCTATTTGTATTGCATGAAATGTTAAAAGCATTTGGGCGACACAATGTGCTTGGGCTTTCAGCCTCACTTTCTTTTTATGCGATGTTTGCGCTGATACCGCTGCTGTTATTGATGTTTTTTGTATTGAGTCATTTGGTGTTTAGCTCTGATTACGCGGTAGTAAAACTGGCCATTATTACGGGTAATTTAGTGCCTAAATTTAGCAGCGCCATTATGTTAGAAGTTTATAACGTTGCTCAGCAAAAGGCCGCTTGGGGCGCTTTGGGCTTATTTGTGTTGCTGTGGTCAGTCACGCCATTAGCCAGCGCCATGCGCTCGACTTTTTACAATATTGCCGCCTTAGTTGAAGCACCCTCTTATGTGCGCAGAAAAATCAAAGATATTATTGCGATAATGGGCATGTTAATCCTGTTCTTCTTGTTTACATTTGCTGGGCTGATGCTCGAAAAAGTCATTACTTTTTTAAGTGCAAATAGCCAACTCCTACGCTCGATAATGGAAACTTCAGGCTACCTGACTAACATCGTCTCGCTGCTGCTATCGTTAAGTTTTACCACTTTAGTGATTGCTGCCTTTTATTTTGTATTTTTCCCGGTGCGCTTGTATAGCAAGCATATTTTTATTGGCGCCTTATTTACCGCCATTCTTTGGCTACTCATGCGCCCAGCGTTTACATTGTTTTTAACTATCAATCAATCTTACGGCTCGGTATTTGGCAGCATGAAGAATCTATTCATCTCCATCACTTGGCTGTATTTTAATTTTGCCGTGTTTTTGCTCGGCACTGAACTTATCGCCACCTTACGCAAAAAAGATGTGTTATTGCTAAAAGGCTTGTTTAACGGCACGCCAAAGACCGATGTTGTTTATCAACAACGATTGATGCAGCGCTTTGGTAACACTTATCGCCAAGGTGAATATGTGTTTAATCAAGGCGAATCAACGCACGATCTGTTTTACGTGGTCGATGGACAAGTGCAACTGACGCAAGATGGCAAGGTCATACGCACCATTGAAGCGGGCGACTACTTTGGTGAAATGGCCATGTTATCTAACTTGCCCACTATTGCCGATGCCGTTGTGACTTCTAACACCGCCAGCGTAGTGATTATTCAACCTGACACCATAGAAATATTGCTATTAGACGAGCCAAAAGTGGCGATGAAGTTTTTGCGTCAGATGGCAAGCAGATTACAAAGGCTTGATGTATAGTTTTATTTTAAATTAACATTATTTATAAAAGACGATACTAAGCCATGGCAAAACAAGCGCAAGCCTCTACGCAACAGCCCAGTCAGCAAGAAATGCAGCCAGTATTAACGCTGCTGAACACAGGCAAACTAGCCGAGGCAGAATCTGCCGCCAAAAAACTGGTTACGCGTTACCCCAATGCATTTATATTGCATCATGTATTAGGCCTTGCCCAAGATGGCTTAACCAAATTTTCGGATGCTGCGGCAAGCTACACAAAGGCGCTGAACATACAGCCAAACACGCCTGATTTACAATTTAACTTAGGCATTGCACTGACTAATATAGGCCAGTTGGAAGCGGCTGAAAAGAGTTACCGCAAAGCCATTGCCTTGCAACCGCAGTTTTTTGAAGCACACGGCAATCTCGGCACCATCCTGCAAAAACAGGGTAAATTAGAACAAGCCATAGAAAGTTACCGCAATGCGCTAGCCATAAATGAAGACCCGCGAGGCCATTTTAACCTAGGCACTGCGCTGCGGGATGAAGGCAAGCTAGACGAAGCCATTTCGCACTTCAAGCATGCCATCAAATTATTCCCCAACTATGCCGATGCGCACAATTATTTAGGGGAATGTTTGCGCGACCAGGGCAATATGGAAGAGGCGATTAAAAGTTATTTGGATACGCTGCAACTAAACCCTAGCCATGCTGGTGCCAATTACAATATGGGTGAATTTTTATATTTGGCAAAACGCTTTATAGAAGCGGTCACTTATTTTGAGCAATCTCAGTTAGATGACTGGCAAGAACGCAGCCTTTATTGCTTATATAAAGCTGAACGCTTTGATGATTTTAAAATAAAATTAGATGAAATTGTCCGCACCCACAAAAAGCACAACGCACCATTTTTGGCGACATTATCCACCCATTACGCCACCAATTTTGGGGTAGAAGACAGTTATAATTTTTGCAAAAATGGCTTTGATTACGTTTACCAAAATAGCCTTCAGGAATTAGCAGAACCCAATAGCCAATTTCTCAAAGACTTATTAAATGACATTAACAACACCGCGATTGAAGTACGTGCGCAGGGCATGATTATCAATGGCAAACAATCGGCAGGTAACTTATTCAAGCGCCCAGAAGCCTCTTTTAGAAAACTAGGCGAGCTGGTTAAACAGGAGTTTCTTAACTACAAAAACCGCTTCGCTGGAGCAGATTGTGAGCTCATTAAATCATTCCCTAATGCGCTGGAGTTCACTAGCTCTTGGTATGTTAGGCTACGCCGTGGCGGCTATGTAGACCGACATATTCATGAAGTAGGCTGGATCAGCGGTGCCGTTTACCTTGTATTACCAACCGAAAAAAAAGACCCGACTGAAGGCTGCTTTGAATATGGGCTGCACGGCGATAATTATCCGCAAAAACACAGCAACTTTCCAGTAGGTATCGCCAGCCCCAATGTGGGCGACATTGTGCTATTTCCGTCGTCTTTATTTCACCGCACCATCCCGTTTAATTCAAATGAAGAGCGCATCTGTATTGCGTTTGACTTAAAACCGGATGGTGATATTTTTATCAGATCAAGCTATTAGGTGCGCGTTATATGATGCGAGACCTTTGCACGAAGCTAGGATTGACCGCGATTTAATATAAACCCCCAATTGTCGTCATTCCCGCGTAGGCGGGAATCTAGGCGAATCAACAACTTAACTGGATTCCCGCCTACGCGGGAATGACGGAGTTGATAGGTTTTATGGTTTAAAAGCACTCGTGCAAAGGTCTCGATGCATGAGATATAGGGCAATTTTTCACTACGCTAGCAAGCACTACAACTTGCGCGCGTCATCAATCATAAACTCAAGTCGCGCCTCTTCAATATCTACCTGCGTATCTAAAATTGGGTCTATGCACTTATTGCCAAAGATAATTTTGGCTTCTAAGTTCGCAAGGCTGCCGATTCTTGTGTAGTCTTCAACAAAACAATTTTTAATCACCGCGCCACCTTCAACCACACAATTAGCGCCGATGACGCTTGGCCCCACAATGGTTGCGCCCGCATGAATTTTTGTGCTGCCGCCAATATAAACGGGTGGCGTAATGTTCACTTGATTAAAATCAACGCTCACATTAATCCCCACAAACACACCGGGCTGCACCTCTTTGCCCGGCATTTTAAAACCCTTTACCTTGCCAGCTAATATTTGGCTAGTCACATCCCATACATCATGCACGTTGCCAATATCCAACCACTGAAAAGGCAGATTTATACCAATAAAAGGCAAATTGGCCTGCGCTAATTTAGGAAACAACTGCCCGCCAATGTCGTACTGAACGTCAGACGGAATGTAATCAAAAATCTCTGGCTCAAAGATGTAAATACCCGTGTTAGCCAAATTAGAAACCGCCTCTTCAGGATTCGGTTTTTCTTGAAACTCAACTATACGGTCATTTTCATCCAGCCGAACAACGCCATATTTAAACACCTCGGCCTTAGGCACTTCTTTAATAATAATGCTGGCAATAGCCTGTTTTTGCCTATGAATGGCTAAGGCTTGGCTAATGTCTAAGTCAATCCAAGCATCGCCACACAACACAATAAAGGTCTCATCAAAAAACCCTGAAAAATCCTGAATTTTCTTCATACCACCGGCCGAGCCTAAAGGCGCACTTATCGCCACGCCATCAGCTACATAACCCTCGTATGAATAAGCCATACTCACGCCAAACTGCTCGCCATCTCTAAAATAGTTTTCAATCATGGGCGCTAAATGGCTAGTATTCACCATAATTTCATCAACGCCATGTTGCCTCAGCAAGTCAACGAGATACGCCATCACCGGCTTTCTAACTAGCGGAATCATCGGCTTAGGAATCTCGTAGGTAATCGGCTGAACCCTAGTGCCTTTACCTGCACCTAATATCATCGCTTTCAAGTTAAATCTCCGTGATTTTATGACTACATGCTTGCCTACAAAAGGCAACACAGCCTCAGTTTGATAGGTAGGAGCGCAATTTATTGCGCGAAAGCAGCGCCTACCTATGATAACTGAAAACTAAAGCAATAAATGTAGGCGCGATTTTTCACTCAGAATAATGTGCTTTAGGTCGACTAAATTGTTGTGCGTGACATTGACATTTAGTCGTCAAAATAAAAATTTTCATGTGATGAAACTGCCTGAAGGTATACAAGACGAAGCCCTTCATCCAATGTGTAGCCGAGTAAGTAAAGTTGATTTTGGCTACGAAATTTATACACAAACAAGCTCGCTAAGTCGCCTTTTTTACGTTCACCTATGTTTGGTGTTTCCGCAATTTCAGAAACGGCTGTATCAACATCAAGAACCACATTAGCATTAAGCTTCTTGTATTGGCGGCCAAATCGTCGAGTTTGTAACAAATCATACGGCATAAGTTTTTTTAAATCTTCGCCTTGCTGAAAATAAAAGGCGTTGCCTGCTGCACGGGCTCAGCCATAGACATTAAAGCCTCAGAAATAAAATCAACTGGCAAATCAGGATTATCTAAGGCTGTACGGCCAACCTTAGCCCAAAACTCAATTTGACCTGCAATTGTGCGGTGTTCCGCTTTCGCTTGGTCACGTGCGGATGCATATAAATCATCCTCAATACGAACTGGCATTCCCATGATTACCCATTCAACTTACTACAAAAGTAGTGAGATATTACTGCTAATTTTAGAATGCTGCAAGGCAATTTAATGCAAGCTCATGCATCCATCCTGCTATCGCTGCCTAATTTTAACAAGCTCAAAGTAGTCTAGTTTTAGTCGATTATGTACTCGACTACTGGTCGACTAAATTGATGCTAAGTTTTGATAACAAATAAATTACATTGTATACAACGTAATATTTATGGAGAAAGCAATGGAAAGTGCAGTACTCACATTAAGAATAAATACCGATATCAAAGACAAATTAGATAAGTTAGCCTTAGCTACGCACCGCAGCAAATCATTTTTAGCCGCTGAAGCGATCAATCGCTATTTGGAAATTGAAGCTTGGCAAATTAGTGAAATTGAACTGGCATTGGTAGAAGCAGACGCTGGAGATTTTGCGAGTGATGCTCAAGTAGCGCAGTTGGCAACCAAGTATGCAAGTTAAATGGCTTAAACGCGCACTAAAAAACTTAGATGCCGAAGCTGCCTAAATTGCACAAGAAAACCCAAAAGCTGCAAATGAGTGTGTGTCACATATTATTAAATCGATACAACAGTTAGCCAATCACCCCAGTATTGGTCGTGCAGGACGAGTATTTGGCACAAGAGAATTAGTAATTACACATACCCTTACATCGTGCCTTACTGGCTATTGCAACCACGATTAAAGCACTCATCATCCATTTAATTAAGTTTAAATCCGCACTAATCGGTGCCAGTGCAATTTGTAAATCTTTTTTTGGATTGACGGCGATAATAGCTTTCATTTTATTCATTGCTAGGATAATGCTGGCGGGCGTGCAGAATATTAAGAATTTCTATGTGATCTATAGTTACACAGTACACCACAATATAATTGGGATGAACTACAATTTCTCTGGTATCTGACACTCACCCTTTTCGGTACAAATAAGGGTGTTGTGGTAAGGCCGATATTGCTTACTCTATGTCATCGTACAATTCGAAAGCCGCGACTGGATTTTGATCAGAAATATAATCAATAATCTGCCACAAGGCAACTCTGGCGCGAGGACGCCAATTAACGAGCATTAAATTCTGTTTGTTTCTTCATTAACAAAGCGCGCATTTCCGACATCACTTGGTCATGTGGAATACTCGGTCCTGGATCATCAATCGACTTTTGTACCTGCGTGCGAAACCACGCATCATAGGCATCTGCCATTGCTTGCGTCTCAAATTCTGACACTATTGGTGATAAAACTGCACTCATATCAAGCTCCTATTTTTACTAATAAGCATCAATGCTGAAGATGCGCCCATTTAAGAAGCACTTCATTCGCCCGAGTTTGCCAACGCGGCGGTAATAATTGCATCTTCTGCGTCAGTCGGTCTAATTAGTTTCTTGTTCATAATATTCAAATTACATCACGCTAAGCAGCCATCTTAGACTGCTCACTATGAAAGGGAATCAAGCCGGCAGCTACAGCATCTAAAATAACCATTTGAACGATACTACCGTCAGCAGCATAACTTACATTTACATTCCAATCTTGTGTAGTTTCACGAGATATTTTTTTGTCATTAAAAACAAGTTCTAAAATATCATCCTCAGGGTAATAAAGTGTTTTCATTTTTGCTCCAATTCAAAATGATGCATCACTGTTTTAATCACCAAAACAGACTCTATAACAACAGCAATACATAATAAATTATCATTTCTATCTGTATAGGCCTTATAAATCCACAAACGTTTTTCGTCTTTATATTGAGTGATTCCTGTTTCAACCAAGTCAATGATAATTTCTTCACTAATGTCTCGTTCGACCATACGCGATTTTGCATGGTGGCTTAGCCTAACTTCCAACAAAAATCTCTTGCTATACATATGGTTATCATACTCCACTATTGCTTTCGCGCAATAAGCCAGTAAAAATAGAAAATAAAAAAACGGCACCCGAAGGTGCCGTTTTTATTTATAACTTTAAGCTTAAATTAAGCTTCTTAAATTAGCACAGGGTTAACCCTGCGGTAATCCTAGAAGAATAAGATTGCGCCTAAAGAAACAGTTTGTGCTTTTGATTCTGTAGCAGCAACACTGCGTTTAGCATCTACTTGATCTTTAGCATCTGAGTATTCAGCTACCAAATTTAGATGTTTTGTTAAAGGATGATATACGCCGATTGTCCACATTTCATTTTTAGCATTGCCTTGAGCATCAGCTACATTTGAATCTAAGTTAGAAACACCCCAGCTTGCGCCGATTTTAGTACCAACACTTGGAATAGTGTAAGTAGCTTGAATATAACCACCGTCTGAATCACGTGTTTGACCAAGAGCGTCTAAACCACCTGAGAATTGGTATTGATTACCGATACCAGAACCAGTGAAGTAGTAACCAGTTAAACCGAAGCCAGCAACATTAACGTTAGCACCGATATCAACTGCTTCGCCTCTTTCAGATGAACTTGTTGCTGTGTTTAAAACAGCAGGGCTACCGAAAGCTGCTGCTGAACCGTTTGTGATACCTTTAATTTCTTGTGAAATACCAGAAACCCAAACTTTACCAGCTACATCGCCAGTCCAAGCATAAGACGCTTTAGCTTCGAATGCTGGAGATCCGCCGCCAGCTTGAGTAGAAGTTGCACCGCCACCGATAGCTGGAGCTGTGTTAGTTACATTCCAAGCTTGACTTACGCCAGCTGTGAAGCTGAAGCCATTCCAGTTTGGTGATGAGTAAGCAATTTGGTTTTTCCAGTCTGCATAGATGTAACCTGTACCAATGCGACCTAGTGTTGTAGTGCCGTTTAATGTACCCGCGCCAGAACCAACGCCTAACAATGTCATGTCAGATAAAATTGCATCTGAAGCAAAAATGCCTAGATCTTTACCTAGTTTGATTGAACCCCATGAAGCATCACCAAATGTCAAGAATTGTTGACGATTTTCGTTACCACCGCCACCACTTAAAGGTGTTGTAGTAGCAGCACCAGGTTGCATGCTGATGGTGAAACCAACATCTAAGTCATTTTGACGTGTTTTGCCAGAAAATGTGATGTAGTTTGGTAACAAACCAGTTGTAATGTTTGATTTTGTTGTTGCGCCGTTGTTGTTTGCACCAGCTGTTAATGCTCCACCATTATCATCTGAGTGATGTGTACTTGTGTAGTACATGTTTACAACGCCACCGATGTCAAGCGTCCAATCGCCAGCTGGGATTATGATACCAGCGTTTGCTGTTGAAGCTGCTGCTACTAAAGCGGCTGCTACTGCTAATTTAATTGTGTTATTCATATAAATCTCCTAAAAGTTTATTACGTGTGTGACTTAATTATTCTCACCTTACGGCAAGAGAGTTTGCAAACTCTCTTAATGTTTACACTAATAATTTAATATATTCATCAAGAAGGTGAAAACAGTATGCCAAAACCTGCGGAGTGAAACAACCAATTATTTGTTATTTTGTCACAATTGTTTACATTTGTTGTAAATTTGCAACATCACGATGATGTGGCAGCGGTCCTTGCTTTTAATTCGGTGGACTATAGTTAAATTAAATGCTAAATTAAACATCTAATAAAGCATCATATTTATATCACGGAGGGTTTTATGGATACAATTTACAGTAACATCACGGTAAGCGTCACTGAATTAAAGCGTAACTTTGCGGGCGTTATCAAGCAGGCTGATGAAAGCCCTGTTGCGATACTTAACCACAATAGGCCTGAGGCCTACTTGTTGCCAGCGGCACATTACGAACGACTTATCGCTCACATGGAAGATTTAGAAGATGCCAAGCTAGTTCAAGAACGCGCGAGTGGTCCGTTTATTGAGGTTGCAGTGGATGACCTATAAGCTGCGATTTCACGAATTGGCGCTTGCTGAGTGGCATAAGCTAGACAATAGTGTCCGCGAGCCGCTCAAAAAGAAACTTATCGAGAGGCTTGAAATGCCTCACGTTGCTAACTCTGGCTTATCAGGAATGCCAGGTTGCTACAAAATAAAGCTTTTACGTGTTGGTTACAGACTTGTGTATCGCGTCGAAGATGATTCCATTTTTGTTACCGTTATTGCTGTTGGTAAGCGAGATAAGCTAAAGGTTTACGATACGGCAAAATCTCGCCTGTGAATGTTACGGGTTATTGATGCTACATTATTTTCGCGTTTTAAAGGCCGCGATGGATTGGGGGTTAATTACCGTTGCTTTTGCGATTTGAGCCAGCATTTGGCTTCCCCACATAATATATGCGCTAAGGAAGCGCTGATTTATTCGTTAAATCCTCAATCCGTCATTCCCGCATACGACTTTGCAAGCGCTTTAGCGCTTAGCAAATCGGAGTACCTTTGTGGTGCGTAGGCGGGAATCCAGTTAAAGTGCAATGTTCTGCACATTAACATGATCGCGCCTAAACTAGGCAATAGCTATTAACCTATTGATTTGTAATTATAAAAATAATAAATTGTAGAATTTTTAGTTTTATCGGTACAAAGATGGGTATTTCGCTTGACTGGATTCCCGCCTGCGCGGGAATGACGGGTGTAATAAATCAGCGCCTACCTAAAGGACATTATTCTGAGTGAAAGATCGCCCCTATACAAGAGCAACGTATTGTGTTTTGTACTGAACTACTTTGGCACTTCTGCTGCGCCCATGCGGGCTTGTATGGTGGCGATACGGCGATTTAAATAACTGGTGGATTTATGTGCGTCATAAAATCGTGGGTTGGGAATCATGGCGGCTAGCTTGGCCGCTTGGCCTGCGCTTAAATTGGCGGCGCTGGTTTTGTAGTGGTGTCTGGCGGCGGCTTCTGCGCCAAATACGCCGTTGCCCCATTCAATAATATTTAAATAGATCTCTAAAATACGCCGTTTGCTGAGCAGGTTTTCTAGCATGACGGTAATCAGCGCTTCTTCTGCTTTGCGCCAAGGGGTGCGCTTGGTGGATAAAAATAGGTTTTTGGCTAACTGCTGACTGATAGTTGAACCGCCAGCCACAATTTTGCCTTTTTTTAGATTTTTCTCGTAGGCTTTTTGTATGCCTTCCCAGTCAAATCCTTCGTGGTCAATAAACTTTGCATCTTCTGAGGCCACAACCGCGCGCTTGAGGTTGTTAGAGATTTTTGCGTAGTCTACCCATTGGTGTTTTAAATCTGCCTCTGGGTTTTTCTCTTGAATCATTTCCAAGCGGTCTTCCATAAAGGCGCTGGTGGAGGGGTTGAATTTTATCCACCAGCAAATATGTAAAAATATCCATAGCTGATAGCTGAAAAGTATCATAAAAAATAGCACTAGCCCACGCGTGAAATAGCCGCGAAAGCCTAATGGGCTCGCATTTTTCTTGTTATTGAGTAGCCAGTTTTTCATGATTATTCTATTCGCCTAGCGATAAGTCTCTAATTTGCTGCATCACGCTGTGCGTTTTTGGGCGCACGCCACGCCATAAATAAAAAGCTTCTGCGGCTTGTTCTACCAGCATGCCTAGGCCATCTGCCACTTGTGCGCCACTGGCGCGGGCTTGCTGCATAAACGGTGTATCTCGGCCGTACATCATTTCGTAAGCTAAACTATTAGCGGCAAATATACTGTTGGGTATTGGTAAGGCGCTATCGGTGAGGCCAGTTGAGGTGCTGTTAATCACTAAATCAAAGGCTGTATCGCCTAGTGCATCAAACGGCTCGGCGTGGCATACCGTAGTCATTTGCTTATCTTGAATCAAGCCCAAAACAACGTTGGCGGCTTGTTCAGCTTTAGCGAAAGTGCGATTTGCGATGACAATAAGGCTAGGGTTGGCATTTAGAAGCGGTTGCAGCACACCAAAAGCCGCACCGCCACTGCCTAGCAAAAGTACCTTTTTATGGCGAAGATCAAACTTTAAATTATGCGTAATATCGTTTACCAGCCCGAGACCATCGGTGTTATCGCCAACAATACTGCCATCTGCGTTAAAACTCATGGTGTTAATTGCCCCCGCTGTTGCGGCTAATGGTTTTACCTGCCCGTGTTGCGAGACTAACTTTAAAGCCTCAAACTTAAACGGCACTGTGACATTAACGCCTTTGTAACCTTGCTTAATTAGCGCGTGAATTTTCGCTTCAAAGCCATCTAACGGCGCTAATATTCGCTCATAGCTAATATCTTGCCCTGTTTGTTTGGCGAATTGCTGATGTATGAGCGGTGATTTACTGTGTGCAATTGGGTTGCCAATCACGGCATATTGATCAGTCATTGCTTAATTGGTCCAAGGTAAGCCAGCATGCTTCCAGCCGTTAATCATGGTGCGCTGATTTAAGCTGTTCGGCTCGCCTTCAAATCCTTCTAACATATTATAGGCTTGCGTATAACCTAGTGTTGCCGCAACCGCCGCTGCATTATGCGAGCGCCCGCCAGTACGACACATAAAAATCAACACTTGGTTTTTATCTACTTTATCCAGCAGTTGTTTGGCAAAATCTGGGTTTGGCACCATGCCCGGATAAAAAGCCCATTCAATATTCAGCGCCAGCGGCACTCGCCCCACTAGCGCCAATTCAGCTTGGGTACGCACATCAAGCAATAGCGCCTGCGGATATACCTGCAAAACCTCAAAGGCTTCGCGCGGGCTAAGCGCACCGCTATACGGCAAATTATTTTGTGCATTACGCGTTTGTGCTAACTGCAAAATTTCATGCTGATTGTTCATATTTGCTCCGACTAATTGACTTTACGGTTGATAGGCTCCGATTGCCCATTTGGCATTTTAAACGCTTCACCTTGAAACTTGGAAAAATATTCGCGCTTAAATCTCGCTAATCAACGCACTAAATAAGTGCAACAATGTTCTAAATTGCACTTGTATGGTGCTGGTTAATGTTGGTAATTTTAAGGCTTCATTAAAAAAGCGGCTGTTTGGTCTTTTCATCATGGCACGTTTCCTGCTAATCTAGCATGTTGCGTATTTTAATAGTTTTACCCTAATTAACACCACACTAGGAGATTTAGATGTCAGTGGCTAATGTAATGAAAATGGTAGAAGAAAACGACATTAAATTTGTTGATTTTCGTTTTACAGACACACGCGGTAAAGAACAACACGTAACTGTGCCTGTTTCTCACTTTGACGAAGCTAAATTTACTGAAGGCCACGCATTTGACGGCTCTTCTATC